>QKMY01000082.1 GCA_003242895.1 Candidatus Margulisiibacteriota bacterium | reverse complement strand
TGGAGATGTTTTTTTATGATTACTTGATGCTAGCCTGTTTATTTTTTTAACTCACTAACTATTTCTGTTAACCTTTGCTCTTTATAATTAGAACTACTGCCCAGTTAGAATTGTTGATTGACAAACTCCTAGTAAATCAGTATTATTAACGAATGCAGAGTTTAATAACTCACTACAGAGTAGTTAGCAATAGATCTTTGAATAATTAAGCCTTAAAAATAAACAAAAAATGAGTGTTGACTACAAAGTTGGGATATGGTAATCTACTGTACCGATGTGAAATACGGTAGATTTGTTCGATCTTGATTCTTGATAGTTTTGCTCAATGGTTTTTCTTGTTAGAAGTAAACTTCTAAAGAGGTAAGAAAAACAGCTATTGACCGACAGCGGTTGGTGTGGTAGTATTGAGCGTCTCAAGTAAAGATGCGACTTTGATTGACAGTTGTAGAGAATCTTTGATAAAATGTTAGCGTTGGAAACGACTGCTAAAATAAACAAAAAAAAGTTGTTGACTGCCATGCGAAGGTGTGGTAGTATTGAGCGTCCCTTGAAACGGGGTTGTAAATTGAAAACTAAATAGCTAAACCAGTACGAGCCCTGATGAGTCTCGAAAGAGATTTGTCGGTACAAATGAATTAATTTTTGATGAAAATCAAACTATCAATTAATTGAGAGTTTGATCCTGGCTCAGGACGAACGCTGGAGGCGTGCCTAACACATGCAAGTCGAACGAGGATTTTATTTTAGCTTGCTAATTTAAAGTTCTAGTGGCGGACGGGTGAGTAACACGTAAGTAACCTGCCCTTTAGGTGGGGATAACCCCGGGAAACCGGGGCTAATACCGAATACGTTCTCTTTCTCGCATGAGAGAGAGAAGAAATGGAGCAATCCACTGAAGGATGGGCTTGCGTCTGATTAGCTAGTTGGTGGGGTAATGGCCTACCAAGGCTACGATCAGTAGCTGGTCTGAGAGGATGAACAGCCACACTGGGACTGAGATACGGCCCAGACTCCTACGGGAGGCAGCAGTGGGGAATTTTGCGCAATGGGGGAAACCCTGACGCAGCGACGCCTCGTGAGTGATGAAGTCTTTCGGGATGTAAAGCTCTGTCGGCGGGGACGATTATGACGGTACCCGCAAAGGAAGCTCCGGCTAACTACGTGCCAGCAGCCGCGGTAATACGTAGGGAGCGAGCGTTGTCCGGATTTATTGGGCGTAAAGCGTGCGTAGGCGGTTCAGTAAGTTAGATGTTAAATGCATGAGCTCAACTCGTGCTCGCGTCTAAAACTGCTGAACTGGAGGATAGGAGAGGAAAGCGGAACTCACAGTGTAGCGGTGAAATGCGTAGATATTGTGAGGAACACCTGTGGCGAAGGCGGCTTTCTGGACTATTTCTGACGCTGAGGCACGAAAGCATGGGGAGCAAACAGGATTAGATACCCTGGTAGTCCATGCTGTAAACGATGGTCACTAGGTGTGGGAGGTATCGACCCCTTCCGTGCCGTAGCTAACGCGTTAAGTGACCCGCCTGGGAAGTACGGCCGCAAGGCTAAAACTCAAAGGAATTGACGGGGGCCCGCACAAGCAGTGGAACATGTGGTTTAATTCGACGATACACGAAGAACCTCACCGAGGTTTGACATCTCCGGAATCCCTTAGAGATAGGGGAGTGCCCGCAAGGGAATCGGATGACAGGTGCTGCATGGTTGTCGTCAGCTCGTGTCGTGAGATGTTGGGTTAAGTCCCGCAACGAGCGCAACCCCTGTTGTATGTTACCAGCACGTTATGGTGGGTACTCACACAAGACTGCCTGTGGAAAGCAGGAGGAAGGTGGGGATGACGTCAAATCATCATGGCCCTTATGCCTCGGGCTACACACATGTTACAATGGCGCGTACAGAGGGTTGCGAAGCCGCAAGGTGGAGCCAATCTCAGAAAACGCGTCTCAGTTCGGATTGCAGGCTGCAACTCGCCTGCATGAAGCCGGAATTGCTAGTAAACGCAGATCAGCTAAGCTGCGTTGAATACGTTCCCGGGCCTTGTACACACCGCCCGTCACACCATGAAAGCTGGGGGTACCCGAAGCCGGTGTGCTAACCGTAAGGATGCAACCGTCTAAGGTAAAATCAGTGATTGGGGTGAAGTCGTAACAAGGTAGCCGTACCGGAAGGTGTGGCTGGATCACCTCCTTTCTAAGGAGTAACCAGGTTTTTATCTCAGGATAAAAGCCAGGTCGATCTCGTACTGGATAGCTATTTAGTTCTCAATTGTTCATTATGAACACGATCTTTTTATTTTATAAATGGTGCGAGAGTATGCGAATACTTTAGCAAATGGCCATAGTAGAAGTGGAATTGCCTGATGATAGGATTATGGTCGGGTAGAGGGCCATTAGCTCAGATGGTTAGAGCGCACGCCTGATAAGCGTGAGGTCCGCCGTTCGATTCGGCGATGGCCCACCATTAAGTGTGATTTGAGGTTAGGTATTTAATTGTTTTGTAATTTAAGGCAGCTATAATATCTAAAAGTTACATACTAATAGGGGGTGTAGCTCAGTTGGGAGAGCGACTGCCTTGCACGCAGTAGGCCATCGGTTCGATTCCGTTCACCTCCACCAATGTATTATGGTGGTTTGTGTGAGAAATTAGAGATTAGAGTTTTATTGAATAAATTTTAATCTCTAATTTTTTGACTGCCTGAAATGGCATTGATATTTGATAACTAAATATAAGTAAATTTCTGATGCTGATTAATTAATTAGTATTGCCGATGACGCGCAAATGTGCTTACAGTTATTATTTGTAAGCCACGAAATCAATCAAGATATTAAGGGCGTATGGTGGATACCTTGGCAACGAAAGCCGATGAAGGACGTGGAAAGCTGCGATAAGCTTCGGGGAGCCGCTAACAGGCTTTGATCCGGAGAATTCCGAATGGGGAAACCTATCCAGGGTTATGCTTGGATATCACTATCTGAATACATAGGGTAGTGAAGGTAAGTGGGGGAACTGAAACATCTTAGTACCCCGAGGAAAAGAAATTAAATCAAAGATTCCCCTAGTAGCGGCGAGCGAACGGGGATCAGCCTAAACCTGTCATATGTTAGTAGCTTACAGGCGCTGTATGATGGGGGTTGTAGGATTTTTCTAGAGACGGCTGTTAACGTCTCGGGAAGTCAGAAAAAAATATCTTAAGTGAAATGTTTGGAAAAATGTGCCAAAGAAGGTGAAAGCCCTGTAACATAAAAGATATTTTCTTCCTGGGAAAAGTCCTGAGTACCACGAGACACGTGAAATCTTGTGGGAATCTGGGTGGACCATTATCCAAGGCTAAATACTTTCGTTGACCGATAGTGAACTAGTACCGTGAGGGAAAGGTGAAAAGAACCCCGGGAGGGGAGTGAAATAGAACATGAAACCATATGCTTACAAGCAGTCGGAGCACAATTTAGTTGTGTGACGGCGTGCCTATTGAAGAATGTGCCGGCGACTTACTGTTGGTAGCAAGGTTAAGGTTTATGCCGGAGCCGTAGCGAAAGCGAGTCTGAATAGGGCGTTTAGTTGCTAGCAGTAGACCCGAAACCGGGTGACCTATCCATGGGCAGGGTGAAGCAAGGGTAATACCTTGTGGAGGCCCGAACCGGTGAATGTTGAAAAATTCTCGGATGACCTGTGGATAGCGGAGAAATTCCAATCGAACTCGGAGATAGCTGGTTCTCCTCGAAATGACTTTAGGGTCAGCCTCGGAGGAATGCCATTGGAGGTAGAGCACTGTTTGGGCTAGGGGTCTCACCAAGATTACCAAACCCATGCAAACTCCGAATGCCAATGGTTAATTATCCGGGAGTGAGTCTACGGGCGATAAGGTTCGTGGACGAAAGGGAAACAGCCCAGACCGTCAGCTAAGGTCCCAAAGTATATGCTAAGTGGTAAAGGATGAGAGACTGTTTAAACAGTCAGGAGGTTGGCTTAGAAGCAGCCATCCTTTAAAGAAAGCGTAATAGCTCACTGATCGAGCGGTTTCTCGCCGAAGATTTAACGGGGCTCAAGCATATCACCGAAGCTACGGAAGCTCATTTATGGGCTTGGTAGAGGAGCGTTCTGTTGTAGGTTGAAGTCAATCCGTAAGGGTTGGTGGACGAAACAGAAGTGAAAATGTCGGCATGAGTAGCGAAAAAATAAGTGAGAATCTTATTCGCCGAAAACCTAAGGTTTCCTGGGGAAGGCTCGTCCGCCCAGGGTTAGTCGATACCTAAGTTGAGGCTGAAAAGCGTAGACGATGGACAACCGGTTAATATTCCGGTACCACCTTAAATTGTTTGACTGATGGAGGGACGCAGAAGGATAGGCCAGCCGGTTATTGGATTCCGGTTCAAGCCAGTAGGGAGAGAAAATAGGCAAATCCGTTTTCTTATATTCCGAGAGGTGATGTGGAGCCCTTTTAGGGCGAACTGGTTGATTCCACACTGACGAGAAAAGCTTCTAGGGAGATTTAAGGTGATCGTACTAAAACCGACACAGGTAGGTAGGGAGAATATCCTAAGGCGCGCGAGAGAACTCTCGTTAAGGAACTCGGCAAATTAACTCCGTAACTTCGGAAGAAGGAGTGCCTCTGTAGTGTGAAAGCCCTGCGGCTGGAGCATGAAGAGGTTGCAGAGAACAGGCCCTGGCGACTGTTTAACAAAAACACAGGTCTCTGCTAAACCGCAAGGTGAAGTATAGGGGCTGACGCCTGCCCAGTGCTGGAAGGTTAAGGGGATATGTTAGCTCAGGCGAAGCATTGAACTGAAGCCCCAGTGAACGGCGGCCGTAACTATAACGGTCCTAAGGTAGCGAAATTCCTTGTCGGGTAAGTTCCGACCCGCACGAAAGGCGTAACGACTTGGGCACTGTCTCAACGAGAGGCTCGGCGAAATTGGAGTACCTGTGAAGATACAGGTTACCCGCAGCAGGACAGAAAGACCCCGTGCAGCTTTACTGTAGTTTGGCTTTGTATTTTTGGATGTTATGTGCAGGATAAGTGGGAGGCTGTGAAATCATCTCGCTAGAGATGGTGGAGCCAACGTTGAGATACCACTCTTGATATTTGAAAATACTAACTCTGACCCGTTATCCGGGCAGAGAACAGAGTCAGATGGGCAGTTTGACTGGGGCGGTCGCCTCCCAAAAGGTAACGGAGGCGCTCAAAGGTTCCCTCAGGACGATTGGAAACCGTCCATAGAGTGTAAGGGCATAAGGGAGCTTGACTGTGAGAGGTACATCTCGAGCAGGTACGAAAGTAGGACCTAGTGATCCGGTGATCCCGCGTGGAAGGGTCATCGCTCAACGGATAAAAGTTACGCCGGGGATAACAGGCTTATTCCTCCCAAGAGTTCACATCGACGGAGGAGTTTGGCACCTCGATGTCGGCTCGTCACATCCTGGAGCTGGAGCAGGTTCCAAGGGTTGGGCTGTTCGCCCATTAAAGTGGTACATGAGCTGGGTTCAGAACGTCGTGAGACAGTTTGGTCCATATCCGCTGTGGGCGCAGGAAATTTGAGGGGAGTTGTTCCTAGTACGAGAGGACCGGAACGAACAGACCTCTGGTGTATCAGTTATCGTGCCAACGGTACATGCTGAGTAGCTACGTCTGGAACGGATAAACGCTGAAGGCATCTAAGCGTGAAGCCGACCCCAAGATAAGATTTCCCATTCCGTAAGGAAGTAAGACCTCTTGAAGACTACAAGGTTGATAGGCTGGGGGTAGAAGTGCAGTAATGCATGAAGCTGACCAGTACTAATCGGTCGAGGTCTTGATTGTTTGTGGCTTACATTTAATAACTGCAAATTGGCAAATATTGGAAAAATACTTATATTAGTTATAATTAAATTATCGTTTAGCAAGAAAAGCTCTATGGTGTCTATAGCGAGGGTGTCACACCTGTTCCCATTCCGAACACAGCAGTTAAGCCCCTCAGCGCTGATGGTACTGCCTGCGAAAGTTGGTGGGAGAGTAAGACGATGCCAAGGGCTTTTTTTGTTGCTTTAGAAAAGCAGAATATTATAATTTGTTTTATATTTTCTTTTAAAAAAGGAAATAAAACCACGTTACTATTTTCTGCTTTTTTTGATAATAGTATGTTTGTAAACAGCTTAAGTTCTATCAGAATTTTAAGGCAAATTCATGGAGGACTTGGTTAGGTTTGGGAGCGTATTAAACTTTTCTAGCTTTTTTGCATATATGCAGTTAAAAGTGCTTATTTGCATGTTGACTTATTCGAGAAAAAATAATATCATTTATAACGTTCCACACGAGTTCCCTGGTAGCTCAGTTGGTAGAGCATGCGACTGTTAATCGCAGGGTCACTGGTTCGAGTCCAGTCCGGGGAGCCAATCTTTACATAATTTCGAACCACAGTCTGCAATCTCGAATTTATAAGGCTTATAAAAGATTTCGGCTCTACTCCGAAGATGGGGGAATCCAGATATTAACGACATAGTATTTTAACCCACAATCTGTAATTTTCAAAGTTTCTAAAACCGTAAGCCCTTCTTG
>QKMY01000081.1 GCA_003242895.1 Candidatus Margulisiibacteriota bacterium | reverse complement strand
GCGGTCTTAATGGAAAGTATACCCCCAGCAACGATTTTAACATCTGTCGTGGATACTTTATGTTGAATGTACTGGCCTACAATATTCTGCAAATAATGAAGTTGTTTTATTTGGGTGAAGTAGCCAATGGGTGGTCTGTCAAACTTTACCTTTTGTTCCCCTTTTTCTCTGTTCCATTTTTCTATTTAGGAATTGGCGTTATTTCCCCAACTCCTAAATAGAAAATTCACACAAAGATATAGGAATGTATAGGACAGATTTTTGCCAAAAAATTTACCAAACCCTGGATGGTGTTGATTTTTATGCCCTTATTGGCCAGGATTATTCTGTAATTTCATAGATTTTGCATAATCAAGTCATTTTTGTTTAAACTCCTATCTTCTACAATTGGTTTTTGCAGAAATTATTGATTTTTTTCTTAATGGGCTGGTTTCTTTACCAGTTCAAGATTAGCCGTCTCTGGCAAGAAACGAACAACTTCCAAGTTAGGTCACAGCAGTTTATAAGCTTACATTTTACCTGTCTTCCACTAATGACGAACTTGCCACCGGTTTCGATAAACCAATACCTTATTCTTTTCACTGTCCAGCTTTCTGCTTCCTTGTCCAGATAAAACAACTTCATTATCTGAAGAACATTGTAAGCCAGAACATTGTTCTCCTCTATTTTTCAATATCACTACAATGTTTTTTTTTTTTTTGAGTTGCTATAGTTCTCTGTTTAGGAGTTGGGGTTATTTACGTTTTTATTTACCAATTATTTGCCCTAATATAAGCTGGTTATGAGCGTCAGTTTTGCGATTAGTAAATGTGTCAAAAACTTTTTCTCACATAGATTTAGTCTATTAATTTTGGTATAATATATCGACGATAATCAGCCTGCAGATCTTGTGATATAAGTTGTTGAACCGGATATTTCTGGCGCTGGTGATAAACAGGTTTTTTGGAAATAGTTCGCATAAAGGGGATATTTTTAGTGAATAATAAGATCATAATTAAAGGGGCAAAGGTTCATAACCTCAAAAACGTAAACCTGGAAATACCGAGAAACAAACTCATTGTTTTTACCGGATTATCAGGCTCAGGAAAATCATCGCTTGCCTTTGATACACTCTATGCGGAAGGGCAGCGAAGGTATGTAGAATCGTTGAGCGCCTATGCAAGGCAATTCATCGGACAAATGGACAAGCCCGATGTGGAGTCGATCGAAGGACTTTCTCCTGCTATATCAATCGATCAGAAAACTACTTCAAAAAATCCAAGATCAACCGTTGGCACCATTACAGAAATATATGACTATTTAAGGCTATTATATGCCCATATTGGAATTCCTCATTGCTATAAATGCGGGCGGACGATCCAGAAGCAGACAACCTCTCAGATTATTGAACAGCTACTGCAACTGCCCCAGGGAACAAAGGTTCAGGTTCTCGCGCCGGTCATCAAGGGGAGAAAAGGTGAGTATTCTAAACTGCTCCAGGATATTAAGAAGAACGGGTTTGTCAGAGTCAGAGTAGACGGAAGTATTTATGAGATTGAGGAATCGATTCCTCTTGATAAGAACAAGAAGCATTTTATCGAGATAATAGTTGACCGTCTTGTGATAAATGAAGGTATTAACGATCGTATCCGCGATACGGTTGAGGTTGCTGCCAAATACAGTGGCGGTACTATTATTGTTGATCTTACGAAGAATGATGGCGAATGGTTCAAGACCAACAATTATGAAAAAGAGCTGATTTATTCGGAGAAGTTCGCCTGCCCCCACTGCAATATATCGATAGATGAAATATCTCCCAGAATGTTTTCGTTTAATAATCCCTACGGAGCATGTCCTGAATGCAAAGGCCTTGGCAAAAAGCTGGAATTCGATCCTGACCTGGTGATCCCTGACCATGAGCTATCATTATCCCAAGGCGCAATCGCTCCATGGGGAGAATGGAGAATGAAAGGATTTCGCTGGCAGGTACTCAAGTCGCTGGCTAAACACTACAACATAGATGTTAATGTGCCATACAAAGATCTTTCTGAAGATGTGAAGAATATCCTGCTCTACGGATCAAAAGACAAAATACGCTATGAATACCAGTCTCAAAAAACTGAAGGCATGTGGGTATCCCAAGGAGCATTTGAGGGAATTATTAATCAGATTAACAGGCTGTACCGTCAGACCGACTCAGAATACCGCAGGGTTGAAATGGAAAAATATATGAGCGAGAAAGACTGTCCAACCTGTTCCGGACGGAAGTTAAAGCCTGAGATACTCGCAGTTACCGTCCAGAGCAAAAATATTTCGGAATTTACCTCACTTTCAATCAAAGGTGCTTCTCGTTTTCTTGTGTCGCTTAAACTTACTGAACGTGAAGAAATCATTGCACGTCACGTTTTAAAAGAAATCAAAGAGAGGCTTAATTTTTTAGTAAATGTAGGATTGGATTACTTAACGCTTGATCGATCATCGGCAACTTTGTCCGGAGGAGAATCGCAGCGAATACGGTTAGCAACTCAGATCGGGTCAGGGCTGGTAGGCGTTCTCTATATTCTCGACGAACCGAGTATAGGCCTTCATCATCGTGATAATCAAAAATTGATCTCAGCATTAATTAATTTGAGGAATCTTGGCAATACTGTTATTGTAGTCGAGCATGATGAAGAAACCATCCGCTGTGCCGATTACATTGTGGACATCGGGCCATATGCCGGCAAACATGGTGGAGAGATACTTTGTGCCGGACCTCTAAAAGAACTATTAACGTGCAAGAACTCTATTACCGGTAAATATCTCACCGGTGAAGAAAAAATCGCAATACCGGGAACAAGAAGACTTGTAAATAATAAAGAAGATACTTTTTTAACAATCAAAAAAGCAACTCAGCATAACCTTAAGACAATTGATGTCGAGTTTCCCCTCAAAAAATTTATATGCGTGACCGGTGTATCTGGTTCCGGAAAAAGCACTTTGATTAATGACATCCTTTTTAAGGCGTTGTCAAACAGGATCTATCATACCAAGCATACAATCGGAGCACACTGTGAAATTGTCGGTTATAAGGAAATCGACAAAGTAATAATTATTGATCAGTCTCCGATCGGTAGGACTCCACGGTCTAACCCCGCTACTTATACCGGTATGTTTACAGAAATTCGTGAAGTTTTTGCGAGTACTATGGAATCGAAACTTCGAGGATATCTGCCTGGAAGATTTAGCTTTAATGTAAAAGGCGGACGATGTGAGTCGTGTCAGGGAGACGGAATTGTTAAGATAGAGATGCATTTTTTGCCCGATGTTTATGTTCCTTGCGAACAGTGCAAAGGGAAGCGCTACAATAAAGAAACGTTAGAGATTCAGTACAAAGGAAATACAATTGCCGACGTTCTGGATATGACTGTGGAAGAAGGCATAGATTTATTCGCCAATTATCAAGGAATAAAGCGAAAACTTCAAACACTCTCGGATGTCGGGCTTGGGTATATACATTTAGGGCAAAGTGCGACAACGCTAAGTGGAGGCGAAGCCCAACGCGTTAAGCTTGCCACCGAATTAAGCCGAAGATCAACAGGAAAAACCATGTACATTCTTGATGAACCGACAACCGGACTGCATTTTGCTGATATCGCTTATTTGTTGAAGGTTTTGCAGCGCTTGGTTGACGGTGGTAATACCGTTGTTGTGATCGAGCATAATTTAGATGTTATCAAGAGTTCCGATTACATAATTGATCTTGGTCCTGAAGGAGGTGATGACGGGGGATTCATAGTTGCAAAAGGAACCCCGGAAGATATCGCCGCAGTACCTAAATCATACACAGGCCAAGCGATCAAAGATCTTTTAGATAATAAATAGGAATCAAAATTTATGAATTTTATCACATTGAACAGTATATTAAAATAAACTATAATGTTAAATACTTAAAAATAATGGTTTTATAGCAGAATTCTTTAATTATGTAGTGCAAAGAACAACAATTGGCATCATTTTGTACTGCTAAATAGTGAGCATTGCCATAGATAACTTTAGTTACTATTATGATAAAAAATTTCTACATAGTAGGAATTACTGAGTTGTTATAAAGTTTAAATAATGTTTAAAAAAGGCGTATATAAGTACGCCTTTATTCTTACTATTTTAAAATCGGGGATCATAATGCAAGATAGGTTACCACCACAAAATCTTGAAGCAGAACAATCTGTTTTAGGCGCTGTTTTAATTGATAAAGATGCTTTTTCAAAGATTGTAGATATGATAAAGTCCGTTTCATTTTACCGGGACGCTCACAAAATGATTTTTGAGGCAATGATCTCATTATATGAAAAAAGTGAACCTATTGATATTATTACCATTACCAATTGTTTGCGAGAGAAAAATTTGCTGGATGCTGTCGGCGGTAGCTATTATTTAACACAGTTGATTAATAGTGTGCCAACATCCGCGAACATAACCTACTACGCCAAAATTGTAGATGAAAAGGCCTTGCTTCGTGATCTGATCTCAGCAGGATCGGAGATAGTTCGTTGTGCATTCGATGAATCTTTATCGGTAGAATCCGCTATCGATCAAAGTGAAAAGATAATCATGAATGTCGCTCAAATGAAAATCCGTGAAGGTTTTATTCCCATCAAAGATATCCTTTCTCCGGTTATGGACAGAATTGAATCTATATACGACAAAAAGGATGCACTCATCGGTATCCCAACAGGATTCACTGATTTGGATCAGATGACATCCGGTTTTCAGAAGGCTGATCTTATTATTCTGGCTGCGAGGCCAAGTATGGGAAAGACTGCTTTTTGTCTGAATATAGCTGCAAATATTGCATTAAAAAACAAATTGCCGGTTGCGATATTTAGTCTGGAAATGAGTAAAGAATCTCTAGTTCAACGTATGCTTTGTTCTGATGCCGAGATCGATGCCCAGCGGCTAAAAACCGGGAACCTGCATGATCATGAATGGAAAAAACTGACAAGGGCAATTGGCCGATTGAGTGAAGCGCCGGTCTATATCGATGATACCGCATCAGTTTCGCTTCTGGAGCTTAAGGCAAAAGCCAGAAGACTTCAAGCTGAGCGAGGGATATCGCTTATCATAATAGACTATTTACAATTAATGCAGGGCGGTAAAAGTAGAAACGAGAGTAGAAACCAGGAAATATCTGAAATAGCTCGAGGTCTTAAGTCTGTTGGTCGGGAACTGAATGTTCCCATCCTGGCCTTATCGCAGTTGAGCCGGGCAGTAGAGCAAAGACAAGAAAAGATTCCTCGATTATCAGACTTAAGGGAGTCAGGAGAAATTGAACAAACTGCTGACTTAGTATGTTTTATACATCGTGAGGATTATTATAATGCCCAGGTTGAAAATGGAAATGAGGCCGAAATTATTATCGCCAAGCAAAGGAATGGTCCTACCGGTTCTGTTAAGTTATTCTTTAAAAAGGAAATTACAAAATTTCATAATATTGAGAAGAAAATAAATGTTGCGCAAGAAATGTAGTTTATTACTATTTATAGGCACAATCTTTTTCTTTTGTATCCAAATCAGTGCCTATGGGCAAGATGATATTTTTATAGAGGCTGACAAAATACTCTATTTAAATGCGGATCGGGCACTTTACGCAAGTGGAAATGTCGAAGCGAAATATAAAGGCATCTCCGCAACTGCAAATAGTCTCCTCGTGCGCTATCCTGATAAGTTACTTCGGTTATCTGATGGCTTCGAAATTAATTACAAAAATAGTCAGGTCCGGGGAGATTCGCTGCAATTCGATTTCTTGAATAATATTGGTATTGCAAAGAATGCAAATATTCTAATCGGGCGCTACCATATCAAAGGTAACAATATTCATGTTACAGAAAAGAAAGTTACTATAAAAGACGGTAGCTTTACTACCTGTAGTGATCCTGTTCCTCATTATCACTTTAGTGCAAATCGAATAGAAATGTATCCGGAAGTAGGGATTATTATTTTGAAGGATACTTTTTTTCATCTGATGGACACGCCTGTTCTCTATTTGCCAACGTATATTGTTGGGAGAGCTGAGTACGGCATTCTCACATCCCAAACGCCGCTCCCGGAGATAGGGGCAAATGACGAGGATGGATTTTTTATCAAGGAGAGGTTTGGGTATTTTATAAGTCCGAAAAATACCGGAACTTTTAATTTGGGATATCTTTCGTCAAAAGGGTTATCTATTGGAATTTCACACCAATATATGCCTAATTTACAAACGAGCCACTATTATGGCTTCAATTATTTTACCAAAGCAGATCCCCTTGAAAAATATTCGTTATATTATTTTTTTGAAAATAAAATTGTAAGTAATGTCGAAAAACAGGAGACTAACGAAAAAACGCCTGAAATCCTGGGCGAATTAGGAAAAGATACAAGCGAACAACAATATATAACATCGTTTACTTATGCTATTGAGGCAGCTTACCGTAGATATATTAATTTTGAGTATGTCTCATTTTATCCTCGGTTCTATCTTGTCGCAAACGATTCTGACTTCGCTCGGTTATTCAGCTATAGATGGAATACAACATTAGCTAATTTAACTGAAAATGAAGGGCGTCCTGAAAAGAAATTTGATTTCTCAACTACTTTTTATAAAAGTTTTTCTTATGGTGTTTGGGGTTCGTTGACTCCTCAAATTATCGGCTCTCGCGCTGTATCCAAAAAATTCCATTGGGAGCAGGTTTTAGGTAGTGTTGTTTATTCTAACTCATATAATAACATGTTTTTTTTCGATCTAGGGTATTATCATCGATTTCTACAGCAAGGAAAGCGAGCCTTCTTATATGATAGTACGGATATATTTGATGTCGATTACGTTGACTTGAAATTTACAACCAAACTGCAACATTATGATTTTACCTTACGATATAGATATGATCTTGAAAATCTAAAATTTCTTGATTTGGAAGAGGAAGCTAGTATAAAAATTGATTGTATAGGATTAGGTTTAAGATATCGAGTGCTGAAAAAAGATCTTAAATTTTTTATCTCACTTCTTTAGTTTGGTGTTTATATGGAATCTAAAAAATATTTAATGAGTGATTATTCTGCCTTTTTTAGAATTATGGCAAATCGATCACGATTTAGAATTTTACAGTTATTATATGGTGAAACACTACCTCTGTCAGTTTCTGAACTTGCAAGAGCAGGTAATATTCCCATGTCAAAAATCAGTGATCAGCTTATGGTCCTACGGAAGCATTCTCTCGTTTATTGTAACAGGGAAGGCACTATTGTCTATTATCGGATCGATCGGGAAAAGGTATCATCTATTATTCGTTCGTACTATAGCTTGTTATCATTGTCAGAAAATAATTATTACATTTCTCATATTATAAGCGATCCGTTTAGTGATGAAAGCTATAAAATATACAGTATACTTGCCAACGAAACCCGTTGCGAGATGATGCAAAAAATTGCGACAGGTGAGAAATTTGTAAATGAGCTCTGCGATATGTTCTATCTCGAGCAACCGACTATATCAATGCATTTGAATTCTATCCAAAAAAATAATTTGATTTATTGTAAAAAAGTGAAAACTAAAAAATACTACCATATTGCGCCTTTAATTGTATAATTGACTATGTAGCTTTTGTAATCTTTGAGATAAATAAGTAGAAAGTTTAGTAGTATATAAAATACTTTAGGTATGTAATAAAGTGCCAAGATTATCGATATCAAAAATATTAATTAAAAGAAGTATTGTTTTTTCTTTTTTATTCCTAATATTAGCTATATTCCTTTTTCAATTTACCTATTTAACTGCTGATTTTTTTGATGAGTTTTTTAACTGGGGTCCAATCGTAACTGTAGCGATCGCCGCTTTTTTCATAACTGTTGGAAACAGTCCCTTGCGGAAAATGTTGGTCCACATGACGGACCGGATATTTTATATGAAGGGGTATGATTATTACGATGCATTGGAGGTCATAAGCGAGAGGATCAGGGAATATAATGATCTGGAAGAGCTGGGGAATTATGTGGTTATGGTGTTGCGGGAGACCATGAAGCTGGACAAAGTTAATTTGTACATGTACGACAAAGATTTGGAAGAATATGTTTGCCGGTATTATACGGGGAGACGGCGAAGGAAAGAGCCCGGACTCAGCCGAGAAGACAAGCAAATTACGTATATCAAGGAAAAGAACGGGATACTGGTAATTGATGACGAGAAACGGAAGCAGCGGGGGCAGGCGGAGTCCGGGATCGTGGCCTTTATGGAGGATCTGCGGACAGAAGTGATTGTTCCGATAGGGAAAGAAGGAGATTTTCTTGGGTGTCTGATGCTGGGGAGGAAATTATCAGGAGAATCGTTTACCAATGAAGACGAGAGTATTCTTGGGACATTGTCTAACCATTTAGCAACGGTGATCGAGAATACCAGGCTATTTTCAGAAGTAAAACAGAAAGCCGAGCGTCTTGCGCGACTGAATGAATTACAAAATCAAATTATCTATAAGCAGGGGAAGCAGGCAATCTATCAGAATTTGTTGAATGAGTTGGTAATGTGCATGGGAGCTGGGAGTGGGTATCTGCTGATCTGGAATGAGAAAGAGCAGCAGTTAGTCTCTGAACTGGAGAAGAATGGGACGAGTATCACTCGTGGCAAGGGGTATACCCTGGAAACCGGACTGATGGATCAGGTAGTTCGAGGTAAATATCTGCCCTCAGAATTCGTTAGCGAGACAGCTTGCGGGCGGACCGGGCTGTGGAGTTTTGTCGATTCTGAGGGTTTATCGGAATATATCGGGATGCCGTTGATGGACCATAAGGAGTTTATGGGCATGGTGATCCTGGAGAATCGCGAGAAAAAAGGATACGTTCGCGGGTTAGACAAGACTATGTTGCGGATTTATGCTAACTATATAGGGAACCTAATTAAGAATTTTTCTTTATATAGTGCTGCAGTGGAAGCCCGTGATTATAGTGAAGGAGTACTCAAGGCAATAAATAATATTGTTATTACGGTAGACGAAACCGGTGAAATAGTATCAAGCAACCAATCTGGAAAAGAAGAGTTAGGAGCACAAGAAGGGGTAACCTTGTTTGAGTTGTTGGATGCAGAAGAAGACTTGGTAGGGCTGGTGAAGGAATCACTGGAATCCGGTACTGAAGTGGTGCATCGAGAAGTAGTGAGACAGGCAAAAAAAGAAATAAAGGAATACACGGTATCGAGCAAATTTATTGCCGGAGAGCGGGAAAAAGGCAATAATTTATTGATAGTGATGACAGATATTACTGAGATCAGGAAATTGAAGCAGGAACTTCTGCAGAAAGAGCGCTTAGTAACGATAGCTAATATGGCCTCGGTTATTGTGCATGAGATCCGGAATCCGCTGACCTCAGTGAGTACGCTCGTCAAGCTAATGCCGAGTCAGCATAATGACGAAGAATACCTTGAATTGTTTGCGAGTATCGTACCGAAAGAGTTGGACCGGGTAAATGCGCTGATGGAGGATTTGCTGGAACTATCGCGTTCAAAGAAGCTGGTAAAAAATAAAGTCAATGTACTGGAGCTGCTGGAAGAACGGCGGAAGGTAATGGAATGGAAGTCGAGAGAGAGTGGAGTTGAGATCAGGGTAAGCGGAGAAGGCTGTCAGGTTATGGGAGACGACCATAAGCTGATTCAGGTGTTTCAGAATATAATGCAGAATGGGGTCCAGGCGATGCCAGAAGGTGGTCTTCTAAGGGTCGAAGTAGGAGTTGTCGACGAGGTGGAAGGGTTGTCAGGGAGTATGGTCCGGGTGAGAATAGCCGATACGGGAAAAGGCATGAGTAAGGATACCAGGGATAATCTGTTCAAGCCATTTTTCACGACCAAGGAAAATGGTACCGGGTTAGGGCTTGCCGTAACGAGGAAGATAATTGAAGACCATGGCGGTAAAATATCCGTAGAAAGCGAACTTGGTACCGGTTCTAACTTCAATATTTACCTGCCTAGAAAATAGTGATAAGAGTATTAATAGAATAAAAGTTGTATAAATAATTAATTATTAGTTGAGAATTTATGATAATTATTGATAAAATATAATTAAATATTAAAAATAAAAAATGAGATATCTATGAAAATCATTGATGATATGGTAGATTCAAAAAAAATAGAGTCAGTACAAAATAGAAATTAAGCATATATATTAATAGTGGCAATAAAAAATACTTGGATTTAATATGGCTTAATGGTAATATGGTGAAAGTATTTAATTAGAAATTTAAAAAAAAACTAATAGTATGTATATTGAACCAAATATAAATTTAAATTATCAACAACAATGTATACCAGATTATTTTTCCAAACATGTAATTATGTTTCATTCAAGTGTTAATCTAAAAACTAATAATAAGCCACTTATGGAAAGAGGGTAAGTGTTTTTTTGTTATAAGGTATAATACGGGAGGTGCTATAGAGAAAGAATTACAGAACGTATCAATTTGTTTAATACTAAAGATAAAAAATATAGATAATATTAAAAATTGTATATTCCCTGAAGGGAAAGATGAAAGGAGATTAAAAAATGAATATTTATGTAGGAAATTTATCATATGAAACCACTGACGAGGATTTGAAGGAAGCTTTTGAACAGTATGGTGCTGTAACCTCAGCTACTGTAATAAAAGATAAGTTCAGCGGCAAGTCAAAAGGTTTTGGTTTTGTAGAAATGGCTGAAAAGGCTGATGCAACTGCAGCGATTGCTGCTATGAACGGAAAAGAAATCAAAGGGAGAACAGTCCGCGTTAATGAAGCACAACCACGTGATTCACAAAGCCGAGGCGGAGATAGAAGAGGCGGAGACAGTCGAGGCGGCAACAGAGGTAGAGATAGCCGAAGTGGCAGCGGTGGCGGTTTCGGTGGCGGTAGAGATAGATACTAATCTGTAGGTTTTGTTCGCCTGCAGAGATGCCGAGTTAAGTCTTAACTGATAGCTCTAACACTAAAATAATATGTAACGGTACTATTTATTGATGATATAATATAAATAGAATTGAAAAGGTGATATTAGGAGGTGTGACGAGTTAAAGAAGAGTAATGTAGCAACGGCAAAGAAATACGCGTTTGAACATATAGTTTAGTATGTGCGTATCCTAATATTGGTAGAATAGAAGGAGTTTTGGATGAATATTTATGTAGGAAATTTATCATATGATACGACTGAAGAAGAATTAAAAGAATTGTTTGAAGAATTCGGTTCAGTTAAATCAACAACTGTTATTAAAGACAAGTTCAGTGGTAAGTCAAAAGGCTTTGGCTTTGTAGAAATGGCTGAAAAGGCTGATGCTGATTCTGCAATTAATAATTTAAACGGAAAAGAAATCAAAAGTCGTACACTACGAGTGAATGAAGCTCAACCACGTCCTGCAATGAGCAGGTCTGGCGGCGGAGATAGAAGAGGCGACAGCAGAGGCGGAAATGGTGGTAATAGAGGAAGAGACAGTAGAGGTGGAGGTTTTGGTGGCGGTAGAGATAGATACTAAGAATTAGTATCTTCGCAGTAAAACTACTATTTGAGCCGCATTGATAAAATGCGGCTTTCCTTTTGATGCCCCAGGCAGGAGCAATAACCATATAGACACTAATTATAATAACAATTATAATGTTTTTGTGAATTTAATTCTTTTTGTTTCCTTTTTTACATTTCTCATTCATCTAACCGAATCGCTAGCTTATTCGATCCGGTTTGCTGGTCTTAGAACGCGGCAGATCGCTATCGCGATGTCGTTTGTTACATCTACTTTATTAGTCTCAAGGTTATCGAATATGTTCCAGGCTCCGTTGTTAGGAAATATGGTTGATACCGCGATTAAACAGAGTAATTCTATGTCAATTGATAAGCTGCAGATGAATTTCAGGATTATTATTTTTGCAGCTGCACTTGGGACCTTCGTCGGGATACTTCTTACTCCTACTTTTATTAATATATTTAATATAGCGATAAAAAAGTTTCTGATTATCGGGTCATTGCCCAAAATGGCTATAATGGCTTTAAAACCAAGAAATATCGTTACAATCGTTAAATGCATTAGAATGCCTTATATTCCTTCATTCAAAAATTTACGCTTAGGACATGTTTCGAAGACCTTCCTTTTTATGAACCTTTTTGTTACGTCAATCTATACGATTGGTGTTTTGTGTGCTCTTTATGCTGGTGCTAAACTGCCTCATTTACGAGCTACGGCTGTCCAATTATCCGGAATAGTTAATGGAATTGCTACTATACTGTTAACTCTCGTCGTAGACCCGGAAGGGGCCAGGATTACAGATCAGGCTGTGCATGAGCAACGACCTCCGGAAGATGTCAAAACTGTTGTTATCTCTCTTTTGTTCACTAAATTTATAGGAACGCTTGTTGTAGCTCAATTATTCTTTATTCCTGCTTCGTTTTATATTATTAAGGTTACCGAAATAATAGAAAAATATTTTTCATAAATATCCTATTGCTATTGCTTCAATAAATATATTAGAATAAAAAACGATTAATTGGAGTTATTCATCATTATTTTAGGTAGCTATATATGAATACTGACGATAGAGTAGAAAAACAGCTGAACGAGCTAAAAGAGAAGATATATTATCATAATTACCGGTATTATGTATTAAATCGCCCGGAAATAACAGATTATGAATATGATATGCTATATAGAAAGCTTCAAGAGCTTGAGCAGCAACATCCCGAACTGATAACCGCAGATTCTCCCACTCAACGAATTGGAGGAACTCCATTACCCTATTTTGACCAGTACAAACACTCGATCCCGCTACTCAGTCTAAGCAATGCATTTTCATACGATGAGGTAAGAGACTTTGATTTACGTGTGAAGAAGAGCCTGGGTGTTACCGAAAAGATTGAATATGTCTGCGAGCTTAAAATCGATGGACTCGCAGTTTCGCTTGTGTATGATAATGGCCGTTTTATTGTTGGCGCTACACGTGGTGATGGATTTGTAGGAGAAAATATTACGCAGAATCTTAGAACCATTCATGAAATTCCTTTAAGGTTGACTGAGGATGTGTCTATTGAAGTTCGTGGAGAAGCATATATGTCCCACAAAAGCTTCAACGAAATAAATACACAGCGAAGTCAGTCAAGTGCCGAACCATTTGCTAATCCACGTAATGCAGCTGCTGGATCTCTGCGTCAGCTTGACCCGAAAATCACTGCTTCGAGAAAGTTAAAGATTTTCGTTTATGGAAGCTCAACCAATGAGGAATTCTCTGATCATTATTCGTTAATGCAGTATTTAATTACATTGGGATTTGTTATCAACAAAAATTTAAGATTATGTAAAAGTTTTGACGAGGTAGTCAATTACTGCAAAGAATGGGAAACCCTGAAAAATGAACTGGACTATGATATTGATGGCGTTGTAATAAAGGTAAATCGGTTTGATTACCAGTCAATCTTAGGAAATACCGCCAAAAGTCCACGATGGGCTATCGCCTACAAGTTTGCGCCTGAAGAGGTGCCCACAACAATCCTTGATATTGTTCTCAACGTTGGAAGAACTGGCGTTATTACGCCAGTTGCCATACTCCAACCAGTTCAAATAGGAGGCGTTTTGGTATCGAGGGCAACCCTTCATAATCAGGACGAAATTATCAGAAAAAATGTAAATATTGGAGACAAAGTACTGGTGAGAAGGGCCGGTGAGGTTATTCCAGAGGTTGCATCTTTAGTTCAGCCTAAAGATAAGCCCGACTTTTTTATAATTCCAGAGACGTGTCCTGTATGCAAGAGTACGCTGTCCCGTGTTGAAGGGGAATCAGCAATCAAGTGTGTTAACATAACTTGCCCCGCACAAATAAAAGCGAAAATTTCCCACTTTGCCAGCAGGGATGCAATGAACATTGAGGGTATGGGAGAAGCACTTGTTGAGAATTTGGTGGACAATGAGAATCTGGCAGGACCACTCTTTGCAGGTTTATCGGATAGAAAGCTTGTTAATCTTATATCCGATATTTATTATTTAAACGAATATGATCTGTTGAGTCTTAAAGGCATGGGAAGACAATCTGTCGAAAATATACTAAAATCGATAAATCGAAGTAAAAACGCAGGTCTTGCCAGGCTTATTTATGGGTTAGGGATCGATCTTGTTGGCAAACAGACGGCGGAAATACTCGCGGAGCACTATAGAACAATGGATAATTTTCTTAATGCCTCCTATGATGATTTATGTCAGATTGAAGGTATAGGGCCTAAAGTTGGCAAGAGTATCGAAGATACTGTCAGAAAAGAGTCTTTTGTTAAGGAAATAAAGCGACTCAGAGATAAAAATGTAAAAATGACAGCAGAGGAAACAGTTAAACAGCAGACTCTAAATAACAAATTGTTTGTTGTGACAGGTACATTACAGAAGTATTCCAGAACACAGATCTCTCAGCTAATCATTAATAACGGAGGTAAAGTGACCTCTATTGTTTCTAAAAATACTGATTATCTTGTGGTTGGGGAGTCTCCCGGTTCGAAATATGATAAAGCCAAAGAGTTAAATGTAAAAATAATTAATGAGCAAGAGTTCGAGGCCTTACTGGCGAAAAGCACCTAGCACTGCTATGGAAAAAAGTCATCATAAATTATTGGCTTTATTATTTTTTACTAGCATTTATAAT
Source organism: Candidatus Margulisiibacteriota bacterium (assembly GCA_003242895.1). Classification (NCBI taxonomy): domain Bacteria; kingdom Bacillati; phylum Candidatus Margulisiibacteriota; species Candidatus Margulisiibacteriota bacterium. The sequence goes on along the minus strand of QKMY01000081.1, from coordinate 12,697 downwards.
ATATTATAGTTAACTATCAAGAGTTAACTTCTTATAATACTGTCAAAAGGATATTAAAGTGAAAATAAGGAAAGCAAATACTTCAGATAGCAGAGCTATCTTCCAGCTGATTAAATGTTATGCGGATTGTGATCTAATGCTGTTTAAACCGCTTTTCGAGATATATGAGTCTATCAGAGATTTTTATGTCATTGAAGAGAATAATGAAATCGTTGCTTGTTGTGCCCTTGAATTGTATTGGGAAGGCCTGGGTGAAATACGTAGTCTTGCCGTGAAGGAAGACTTTCATGGAAAAGGGCTGGGGAAAAAAATTGTTGAAGCCTGTACAAAAGAAGCAATTGATTTAAAGATCGAGAAAGTTTTTGCCCTTACGTATAAAGAAAAATTCTTTGCAAAATTAGGTTTTAATGAGGTGGATAAGAATGACATGCCCCAAAAGATCTGGGCCCAATGCGTTAATTGTAGCAAATTTCCTGACTGTAATGAAATATGTATGATAAAGGACCTTTAATATGTTAATTTTAGGAATAGAAACCTCGTGTGATGAAACTTCTGTCGCAATTGTTGAAGACGGCTCAAAAGTTTATTCGAATGTTATTATTTCTCAAATAAAAAATCATAGAGAATACGGTGGAGTCGTACCGGAAATCGCGTCTCGCAAGCATACAGAAAATATTTCATATGTACTTGACCAAGCGTTTAAACAGGCGAACTTAACCTCGAATGATATTGACGCCGTGGCAGTATCCCATAAGCCAGGTTTATTTGGGGCGTTGATTATCGGGGTTACTGCAGCGAAAGTTATTTCTCTGGTTAACGATATACCTTTGGTCGGCGTGAATCATGTTATAGGTCATATTTATGCTAATTTTTTGTCAGACGAGAAACCTCTATTTCCGTTTATATGTTTAGTTGTCTCGGGTGGACATACGTTTGTTGCCAAAGTAGAAGATCATCTTCATTTTGAGATCCTTGGCAGGACGAGAGATGACGCGGCAGGTGAAGCCTTTGATAAGGTTGCCAGGTATCTTGGCCTGGGATACCCAGGAGGCCCTATTATCGACAAATTAGCACAACAGGGGAATGGGCAAAACTACAAGTTTCCTAGGGCTATGCTTAGTGATTCATTGGATTTTAGTTTTAGTGGGCTAAAAACTGCCGTTATAAATAAAGTTAATAACCTTACGGATGATCCACTCTCTTTGGACAAACAGGTTGTCTGCGATCTAGTGTCTGGGTTCCAGGAAAGCGTAGTTAGTGTTCTTGTAGATAAAACAATCGCAGCCTCCAAACAAAATGCTATCGATAATATATGTATAGCCGGTGGAGTATCTGCTAACAAAAAATTAAGAGATGAATTCGCGCAGGCATGCCATATTCATAATAAATCATTGTATATACCAAAGTTTGAGTATTGTACGGACAATGCCGCAATGATAGCCTCTGCAGGTTATTATAAGCTTGAAAAAGGCTTGGTTGATGGCTATGATCTTAATATTGAAGCTAGCTTTTCTTTATAATAATTATAAACTTCTAAAAACTCGAATGTTAAAAATAGTTACCGTAAGGGAATACTTTATATAACAATTCACCTAGTTGCAATAGGTCCATGATTTAAAGGAGGGGTGTATCTATGAACTCAAAAAAAATATTTTATCAGCATCTTTATAAAGAGTTAATTGAAGAAATTGAGGTGTTTGATGGTAATAGATCGGTACAAGATGCTCAGTCTCTTATTGATAAAATATATTCTCTCAGTAAAGGGAACAAAAGGGATGTATTGCTCAAAAAAGTACAAACCAACAGAAATTTCCTGGAATATTTTAATGTTTTACTTGCTCATGAAATTGTGAACTTAGGTATTGATTCTGATAATGATAGTAATAATTATAAAACCGGCAGATTTTAAAGACATTAAAATATTTAATTATTATTGACTGTTACGAATTTCCCTTATACAATTTTCCTGGTATTTTATTCCATACTATTCTTATTGATTGAGTGGGGATTGAATGATGCAGCAAGAAAATTTAGAAATACGCAATAAATATTCTAAACTACAAAAAGAGATAAACAAGTATGGGAGCGCAATTGTTGCTTTTTCCGGTGGAGTGGACAGTACGTTTCTTACCAAGGTAACCTTTGATGTTCTGGGCGAGAATATGTTAGCCGTAACAGCAAAATCTGAAACCTACAGCGATAGCGAACTGGCATGTACAAAAGAGTTTTCCGGAAAGTACGGGATACCTCATATTATCATAGAAACAAGTGAACTAGGCATTGAGCATTTTGCAGAAAATCCTGCTAATCGATGCTACTACTGTAAGCAAGAGCTGTATTCAAAATTAACGAATATAAAGAATGATCTGTCGTTTTCTTATGTGTTTGACGGCAGTAATGCTGATGATATCCATGATTATCGTCCTGGAATGCAAGCAGTTGATGAATTAGGCATCAAAAAACCTCTCCTGGACTCAGGGCTAACTAAAAACGATATCCGGGCCTTATCAAAAGAACTCGGTTTAGAAACGCATGACAAGCCGGCAATGGCTTGTTTGTCCTCAAGGTTTCCCTATGGCACCAAAATTACTCTGAATAACATTAGGATGGTCGGAGCAGCTGAAACTTTTATTAAAAATTTAGGGGTTTCTCAGTTACGAGTGCGTTATCATGGTGATGTAGCTCGGATTGAGACTGATGAAAATTATTTTTTTTTATTATTGGAAAATAGGGAAATAATTGTGAAAGCCTTGAAAGATATAGGATTTAAGTATATAACAGTCGACATCGAAGGTTATCGGACTGGCAGTCTGAATGAACCTTTGTTTGTTGTTGACAGAAAATAGCTCATAAACTATAATAATTTTCGTCTTTAAGGCCGCTGTAGCTCAGTTGGTAGAGCAGCTGACTTGTAATCAGCAGGTCGTCGGTTCAATTCCGACCGGCGGCTCCACTTTTATAAGTGGATACTAAAGATAGTTTTTTGTCTCGGTAGCTCAGTCGGTAGAGCAGTGGACTGAAAATCCACGTGTCGGTGGTTCAATCCCGCCCCGGGACACCATTCTATAATCAAAATAGCCATCGATTTATCGATGGCTATTTTTGTTGTGCGCCCAGCATAGGCGCTTTCTTGTCGGTGAAATTATTATTATTGAACCGCCGTATGCCGAACGGCATGTACGGTGGTGTGAGAGGTCGGTATGTGAACTAATCACCTACCGCCTACTCGATTATAACGTACTAGAAGTTTTTTATATAGAAAAATGCTGGAGAACGTACTGTGCTTTTTCTTTTAGCTGCTTCTTAATTTCTGGATCCGTCACAGATGCATCAAGATTTTCTTCAAATTCAAGATAGATATGTTCCAGTTCTTCAAGTTCTTTAAATAGGGTGCTGAGCGAGCTATTGTTTTCATTCTTTTTATAATTCGCTTTTATCGTTGATTTGATCTCAGTATTCTTGCTTTTCATTAAGGTAAGCATTGTAACAATAGCCTTGGTAACCATTTCTTCATAAATATCTCTCTTAATGATAGCTTGGTTATCTAAGTCGATCACATTGTCGTTGTTTTCATTATTAAATTCTTTTGCCTCCATAATAATTTCCTTCACATATTTAAATATTGTATATAATATTATATAGAGTACTTAATAAAACCGCAAAGCAAAAGTTTTAGTCAGGGTCAGCGGCAGGTATTGATGCAATCTTATTCAATAAAAAGGTGTGAAAATGAAAATTACTGATTCACTAATTGTAAAAAACAAGGCTACCCCAGACAAAAACAAAATTATTTTGGATAATACTGGCAAGAATAATTTTGATAAAGGAATTTTTAGATTGTCAGAGGTTGTTTTTGAAGCAATGTTAAGTGGAGCTCTTAAAACTAAACTTAATGTGAATGATGTTTATAAAGATCTTCAAAGCCACGGATTGACTTCATCGCACGAGTCTATAGACCTGGTTGAAGGGATTAATCTTTTTTTTAAGCGCAACGTGATTAGTTTAACGGCCGAAGTAAAATCGGCTAAAGAAATAGTGATAAAAAAATCTTAGTATTTCTTGCATTGTAAAGTTTATTTCCAATTATTTGTAAGCAATACATCCATGTCCGGCTCCGATTTTTTTAAAATATTCAGTGATTGTGAAAAAAGCCCCCACTTCCTTGAGCAAAGTTTCTTTGTTATAGTCTCTCAAATGAGTTGGCTCAAGGCCTAGTTCATATGGAACGATAATAATAATTTTTCCATTTGGTTTCAGCACTCGTTTTGATTCTCTTAACAATTTATCCGGATATAACACGTGTTCAAGGATATGTGAGCAGATTGCAGTCTGAAAAGTATTATCTGGAAACGGAAGCTCCTCAGCAAAACCATGAAAATATTTGCCGGCAGGATCTTTCTTTTTTGCGTAGCGCACAAGTTTTGCCACATTATCGACCCCCATGGTTTCGCATCCCGCATAATTAAGTTCTTTTACAAAGTAGCCATCCTGCATCCCGATGTCAATTGCCAGAGGAGATGCATTAGCAATTAAAAAATCTTTTCTTTCCCTGATATCGCTATTTTTAAGCCTGCCAGGAAATCCATTTCTGTAAAAAAAAGAGAAGGGCCGGTAGAAATTAAGTAATTTGCGGTTTAGCTCTTCTTCATTTTGAGAAGAAGAGAAATAACTTCGGATACGAGACAATGATTTCTCAATATAAGCACCGAAATGTTTGTTAGTACTTAATCTGCCGAGAATGTTCTTTTTTGACATTTGAAAAAATCCCCCCTTTTATTTCAGGGGGGATTATATTATTAATATTATTATTTGTAAATATAATGGTTGTTCTAATATAGCTTGTCTATTCGTAAACTGTAGTGGTGCTACCTAACTGATGAAGGCGAACAAAATTGGTTTTGCCCATCGCAAGGTAAGGAAGCCCTACCGTCATAATGACATTATCACCTAATTTGAGAAATGTCTTATCAATTAGCAATTCGTCAACTTCTTTTATGAACTTTTCAGTGAAATTCATGTCTAATTCCATATAATAGGGGAATATTCCCCAGAGTAGGTTCATTTGCCGACAAAGCTTAACATTATCACACAATGCGATTGTCGGGACTGTAACTCGAGCTTTCGAAAGTAGCCTTGCAGTATATCCGGTTCTCGTAAACGCGACAATTGCAGAAATATCTACTTCATTAAAAGCTCTTATTATATCGATTGCAAAATGTTGGGAATGCTTTTTTTTGCCTGTTTTTAAATAATACGCGTACATTAATTCTTTATATAAGCTGCTTGTCTCTACATTATGGGCAATATTGTTCATCATTTTAACTGTTTTTTTCGGGTGTTTTCCCACTGCTGTTTCTCCAGATAGCATAACGACATCCGTCCCGTCAATAATTGCATTAGCTACGTCACTGGCTTCAGCACGTGTTGGTATTGATTCTGTAATCATTGATTCAAGCATTTGTGTTGCGGTTATGACTGTTTTTCCCTTTATGTTAGCTTCTATAATTATACGTTTCTGTACAATAGGTACTTTTTCCGGGGATAGTTCGATTCCAAGATCGCCTCGAGCCACCATAATCCCATCCGCAACCTCTAATATTCCTCCAAGATTTTCGACTGCTTGTGGTTTCTCAATTTTTGCTATGATAGGAATATCAGACTTCAGGTCACGGAGACACTGACGAGCTTGTAGTATATCATCGCCTGTGCGGATGAAAGAAAGCGCAATATAATCAATATCATTCTCAACTGCAAACTTTATAAACTCTTTGTCTCTTTCGGTAACCGAAGGTATATTTGCTGTGCTTCCAGGGATATTTAATCCTTTTCTCGAACTTAATTCTCCACCGTCAACAATTTTTATAGTAAGGTATTCATCTTTCTTTTCAATTATCTCACTCGAGATCCTGCCGTCATTAAAAAGTAGCCTTTCTCCAATTTTTGCATTTTCAACGATTCCTTTGTAATCGACAGGAATTATTCCAGGTTCATCAGTAGTCATGCCATACTTTAACTTAACGATGTCGCCTTCATTAAGCTGAATCGGTTGCGTCAATATCCCGACACGGATTTTTGGGCCTTGAAGATCTAATATGATAGGAATGTACATATTTAGTTTTTTTGCGATACTACGAATAAGATCTATTCTTCTTTTGTGTTCTTCCGGGGCTTCATGCGAAGTGTTGATCCTGAATATTGTTGCACCTGCATGAATAAGTTCAATTATTTTTGCTTCGCTATTTGAAGAAGGTCCGATCGTTGCTATTATTTTTGTATTGATACGTTTCATATTGATTAATCCTTTTAGTAAAATTAATGTAAAAACAAACCCTAGAAAGGGTAATAATATATCAGTGTTTTGTCAAGGCTCTGCTACTCATTTTTTATTTTCAAAGAAAATGGTTAGAGATTTTATTCCCTTTATTTTTGTGGGTATTAGTGGTTGTTTAAATGTATCATTTCCTGTTCGAGCTGAGCATTCACTATTGAGAATAACCACCATGTTGACGCGAAGGTGAATATGCTTTATTGAGCAAGTCATATTCACTTGCTGATCTTATTATAGCAGGTAGAATTATTTTCTTGATTGAATGATAGACCTGGTCATAATCCCAAATATCTATTTTTGAAAAAGTCGGGTCGCCTAAAATCTCGTTAAAACTAATAATATTAGCTTTTGTATTTTCAGCTTGTTCCGGATCTGATGAAAAGAAAAAATCAGCAAGCGCTTTAGTATGTTTTGATATCTTATCGGTCTGACCTTTCTGTCCAGCTTCTAAACAAATAATAACTGTGCTACGTAGATCGTTACTGGTCAAACTCCGTGCATATCTGTCTTGCCAGTTTTCTGGAAGGCTTATCCCATATTTTTTGCTGCGTCTGGTAAGATCTTTTTGTAGATGGTTTATTTGATCTTCTTTATAAACATCTTTAAATTTGTCCTGTTCTCCCCAAGATTTAAAGGTAGTAACTTTTGAGCGTTGCATCGTTGTTTCATCCATGTGATTTCTAACAGATTTCCTAAAGGGACAACCAGAAGAGATCGAAACATAGTCCTCTAATTGATATTCATTTATCAGATGACCTAAAACACGACTTGCCCACTTACTTCTTTCCATATTGGCCATACAGACAAAAGTAAAAGAAATATTTCCGGTTTCTCTTAATGGTTGTAGACGATCGCACAGCTCGATCGGAATTACAGCACTATGTTTATTAAGTTTATCCGACCTAACCGGCTTTGTGCTCAGGGCAATTACTTTTTTATTAAGCATAAACATGATTTATTTCTCCTCTAAACCTAAACATAAAATAGTTTTCTTTATAGTATTTTATCGACCAAAATTCAAACAAATTTCAATTTTTATGCAGCAGTTATGCGGCAGTTAAAAGTTTTACGTTAAAAGTTTTATTTATCTCAGTCCCAAAATCAAAACAAGAAATGTCCTATTAGTAGTGTTCGCTAGCTCAATACGCACGCATATATTTTGTATCGTTTCATCATTTATGTACTACGCTGCTGCCGGAATTGATATAAATACGATCTTAATTAACGCTTCACATAATCAATGGAACAAATTGAAGCTAGTCTTGTTTATATATTAGCAAGGGCAACTGTGTTTAAATCTTACATATATTGCTGCATCACAAAGTAGCAACGTATTGTTTTTTATAATAGATTATAATTAAATGTAATGGTGAAGCCTGTGAATGATGACGAATTAGTAGAATCTTTTTTAAAGGGAAATGAGCATGCATTTGAAGGCTTGGTAGATAAATATCACAGGAAAATATTTAAGACGGTTTATGGCATAATTGGCCATTATCATGATGCAATTGATCTTACTCAGGATGTGTTTTTTCAGGTCTACAGAAGTATCCCTAATTATCAGCCTAAAGGGCAATTTCAGTCGTGGGTATTTAAAATAGCATTAAATAGGAGCAGAAACTATATTAGCAAGAAAAAAATACTAACGTTCCTATCCTTGGATTTTGTCTCAAAAACGAGGCAGTCGGCTTTAATTGATAAAACCGACAGAGGTGATATCGAGGGATATTCCGAGAGAAATGAAAAAGTTGAGCTGTTATATGAGGCCCTGAATATTCTCGACTATAATTCGAAAGAAATATTGATACTGAAAGAGATAGATATGCTGGAGTATAAACAAATTGCAGAAATTTTAGGTATCGAAATAGGAACAGTTAAGTCAAGGATATCAAGAGCAAAAGAGAAACTAAAAAAACAATTGATTAAAAGGGGGATAAGCAAATGGATGTAACTGATAAAACCCTTGATATCTGTTTTAATATATTGCGAGAAGATAATGTCCCGTACAATCTTAGTCAACGGATAATGAATCACATCTATGTAGAAAAAGACTTGGAAAAAGAAATCTCAATTCAGGTGAATAGAATGCGTTTTGCTCTTGTTGCCGGGATGGCGCTTCTGATATTCACATTAACGACTTTTTCCAGCCAACAGGAATCAGGAAAAGTTGTAGTAGCATATCACGACTATAGCCCAATGAATTATAGTGAAAGAATAGCTCTTTCAAAAGAAAAAATAACTGAATCAACAATTTTTTGTATGATTACCGAAAATTGATTAAGGAGAATCAAATGATTACGCTTACCAAAAAAAAATATATTTATTTTATTGCCTATTCAATCGTGATCTTTTTTTGTGGATTATTTGTTGGACAGGTATACTTTCATCCGCGTCCGCCGTTCCCGCTTAACTCATTTGGATTTGGCAAGCCTCGTGATTCACATCATCGGGGAGGAGGGGATATGCGAAATAAAATGGTTAGGCTACTAGCCTTATCATCCGAACAACAGATTCAACTGGACAATGTTATGAAAAAGCATCGTCCTGAGATAGAAAAGCATATTATGTCCATGAGAATGGCAATTGATGTAGATAAACAGCAAATTGATAAGGAAATCGAAGCAATATTAACTCAAAAACAAAAAACCAAATTTGCAAAAATAAAGCGAATGCCGGATCCCCCACCGTTTTTAGGAAATTAGTAATAACATCTCTATCTGCCACTGTTGGGGTGAAGTATCTCATGGAAGTACATCCACCTATATGGAGCCGATGCGCGGAATTGAACCGCGGACCTACTGATTACGAATCAGTTGCTCTACCAACTGAGCTACATCGGCCAACGTAATGGTACTTTAATATTTTAAGGGGATTTTTAGCATTTGTATATATATAATTTGAAGAACCCGGTTTCTGCGTTATCCCTACCCAGATAAATTAAATCCGAAGCACCTTTTTATTTGATAATGACGTGTATAATTCACATATCACCACTTTTTAATAGAAAAGTTGACATTGCCAATCCTTTGATGTATTAGTAAGCAAATGCTATCAGTCAAGGAAGAAAAGGAGGGATATATTATGATTGCAAGGAAAATAATCCTTTTTACAACTACAATTAGCTTTGTATTGCTTGTTTATGGAGGATCGGTAATTGCGCAGGAAACAGAACCATTTAGAGAGATAGCTCAAGAAACACAGCAAATACCTGCTAGTATTAATAGTTTTCAAAACATGAGTGATCAGTTGAAGAATGCAAGGGAAAAGACATCTATGGCGATAGGAGCTAATGATGTTGCTAGTGCACATCAGGCTTTGCAACAGGTGTTGGATATTTTGGCTGGACCTCAAAATGGACAAAAATCAGAGGCAGGTACAGGTATCCTCGGGTATCTCGAACAACAAACAAGCGAAAATGAATTGTCTGGTAAGAGCGAGAGAGTCAGGGATGGGTTGCTCAGTTCGTTACATTGGATACAAACTGCAGTTAGTCAGGCAAAATTAGGTATAGCTTCTAATAGTTTTGCCACAGTGACGGCAAGGGCTAATGCTGTTGCAACTGATTTAAAAAATGCCGATGAAGGTTATGAAGGCAAACTTGGCATATCTCAGATAGCTGGCCTGGGACCTAACCCATTGTATGGGCCGTAAAGCAGCTAGAATAAACAAATTTATCATATATTTTCATAAAAAAATGGAAGTAAATCATCACTTCCATTTTTTTATTGGTACGCCAGGCAGGGCGCTCGCACTCGGAGAAGAAAATTACAATAGGGCACCAATTATTCGAAACAAGCAGCACCGGGAAAATGCGGGAGACGGGATAAGTACTGGTTATAGAAAGAGTACTTATGGATGATTATTTCTTTAATAGCGATAATTTTATGATATAAAATATTGAATGATAAGTTTCGAGTTCTGATGCTTATCCCTTTATTGGTTTGTTGACATACGGGATAGGCTAGTGTAAGAGATACCTAAATTTGAATCCAATTTTGAAGGAGGGATGAAAATGAATATGAAGAAAATATTAGTAATGCTAATGATGTTTGGTTTCGTTTATAGCTATGCCGTAGCTCAAGATAGCTCCGATCAGCAGCAGAATTCCTCAGGGCAAGGTAGTCAGCAGGAGCAGATGGGTGGAGATCAAATGGGTGGACAGCAAGGTGGACAAGGTGGCCAAACTGGCGGCAGTGGGCAAATGGAAACCACAATTACAAGTATGCAGGATCTCATGAGTCAGATAAGTATGGCTAAGAAGCAAGCTGAATCTGCAGCGCAGGCTAGTTCCTTGTCTGATGGAAGTCAACAGCTAATGCAGGTAGTTAGTATTCTTGAAGGTAGTCAAGGAGCAACGCAGAACGGAACTCAACAAGCTATGGGTGGCGTCATTGGGTATTTAGACCAAATGAGCCAAGGCACACAAATGCAAGGAATGGATATTAAAAAAGTGCAGAATGATGTTAAGAAAGCAAACGACGCAGCAAAAAAAGGTATGGAAGCAAAGAAAATGCCAGAGTTAAAAGCGCAGGCAAAGAAAGCTGCTAGTAACTTAAGTTCTGCTGAGAAAGAATTACAAAAAGGCGGAACCGGTGGAACTGGCGGAACCGGTGGAACTGGTGGAACTGAAGAAAATGGTGGAACTGGCGGAACCGATGGATCTTCTGGAACTGGTACCGATGGTTACTAAGTAATCTATAAATTCAATATATGATAAATAGAAAAGGATGAAAGTGTATACGCTTTCATCCTTTTCTAGCTTTTCCCTATAACGCAATCCCTCCACTGATGCAGCAAGCCCTATAGGGGCTCACTAGGGAATTCGGAATTTAAAGTACGTTAACAAATTAAGTTTGCTCCTATTCCGGGTTTCGGCTAACCTACTGGCTGGAATAGGAACACTGTATCATTCGGCCAGCATTGGGTAATCAATTGCTGACACAGGACTGAGTCTGGACTCATCAGCGCTCTCCTTGTTTCTTGACCGAAACAAGAATTCCGGCTATGGGTTTGTGTACTGAGAACAACCGCGCCATTATTGTTGTAGTTGTCTGGATTGTTGTCGTTCCAATTGCCATTGTTGATATTACGGTTGCTAACTTCTTTTAGTGAATCCGCTTTACCCTGTTTCTGGTAGCATGCTCTGAAATATAAAGGGCGTGGCGTTCAATTTCACAACCAAACACATACCGCTCATTTCTTGGATACTTTGCCAGCTTTATTTTCAGCCACTTCAGGAACTCATAATATCTCGCAATTATCTCCGGCGTTTCATTTCTGCTCATAGTACCACCTAAAAAAGTAAAAGGGTAAAAGAGTAAAAGGGCAAAGTGTTAAGGATGAGTCCCGAGAACAACCGCGCCATCATTGCGGTAGAAGTCTGGATTGTAGTCGTACCCCTTGCCATCGTCGATATTACGGTGGCAAAAACGGCTATTCTTAAAGTCATTTATTTCGCTACTAGTAATTATTTTCGGGGCAGGATAACTATCATGTTTATTGTTACCAGTATATCTTTCGCCAGTCCAGAACCACCAGATATCGTTTTTGTTGTGTACGTTTTCTTTATTCAATTTTTCATAAACCGCTTTAGACCCCTTCAGATTATAGAATCCCAACTTGTCTGCTAATTCTGGTTGTTTAGCTATTATTGCATCAAGCAATGCCTTCTGTTGATAAAGATCGAGGTTAACAAGTATTCCGTTCTTAACGTCATATGTCTTTTTACTGCATCCGTTAAATACTGTATCTAAGTCTATTCCAAGTTGTTTAACCCCATCGGCTGTCAGCATCACCGCTGTTGTCTTAAGACCGTTGCTGTGGTCTACATCGTAGGTAATACCTATTGTTCGTAATATATCTAATACATTTACCTGTTTGACTTCGGTTGTTGCTTCCAGATTAAACTGTTTTGCCGTATTTATTAATAAAGCCCTCTGTTCGGGTGTCATTTGAGCCATTAATCTTGTCATGGTGTGAATATCTAATCCAGCGATAACCTTTCTGTACATTTCCTTGTTCCTCCAGCATAATTTCGATTTAGTTAATTTATCCTTAAATAAGGAATGTTTTATTGCGTCCACTTCATTAATTTTATCGAATGTTTTTTCAGAAGATTTCACTTTTTCGACAAACCTCATTTCGACAAACTTTTTATGATTTGTATTAAATCAACTATTTTTACTCCCTGTGTCAGGATAAAGTATACCCTAGCCTTACGTGAGATTATTAGCGAAAATATGTCAGAATAGGATTGAATTCAATATTTCAGTAGTTCTAATTATAAAGAGCAAAGGTTAACAGAAATAGTTAGTGAGTTAAAAAAATAAACAGGCTAGCATCAAGTAATCATAAAAAAACATCTCCAAA
>QKMY01000080.1 GCA_003242895.1 Candidatus Margulisiibacteriota bacterium | reverse complement strand
TAGTTCGCCTAACCTATATTCGCTTTTGCTCATGTCTTGGTCAGATTTTGATTTGATAGATTACTATCGGCTTCGGTTAGATTTTAGATGATTTGATTCGCACTCGTCAATCAACTTGGCGTTAGATTGCGAGTATGTTATAATTCTGTGCGAATTACTTCCAATAATTCTTGGAATGACAAAGAATGGATACTTTATGATATAAAGATATCTACAGTCGCGAGAGTTTTTCTGATCTGGAAGTAATGTAGCTGAAATATATAATTAATCACAAAAATGTTAAAGGAAGAAGGCTTTATGGAAAATAACTATAAAGAAACCCTTAATCTGCCCCGTACAGATATGCCTATGAGAGCTGGTTTGGCAGCGAAAGAACCAATAATTCTTAATCAGTGGCAGGAAGATAATTTATACGAGAAAATTATTAAGAAGAATGAAGGTAAACCTAAGTATATTTTGCACGACGGGCCTCCCTATCCGAATGGAAACATTCATTTGGGTCACGCTTTAAACAAAATTCTTAAAGATATCGTTGTCAAATACAAAACGATGAAAGGGTATCATTCCCCTTACATTCCAGGATGGGATTGCCATGGACTGCCTATTGAGACACAGCTGTTGAAGGACCTTAAGAAACAGGGTTTGGAACACAAGAAGTCTGATATCGGCTGGTTTCGTGATAAATGTAAGGAATATGCTCTTGGTTACGTTGATATCCAACGAACGCAGTTTAAACGGTTAGGTATATTCGGTTATTGGGATACTCCATACTTAACGCTTAACCCGGAATACGAAGCAAGTATAATTGAACAGTTTGGCGAGCTTGCAGAAAATGGGTATATTTACCGCGGAAGGAAACCGATCCATTGGTGCATGCATTGCGAAACAGCGCTTGCCGAAGCAGAGATCGAATATGCAGATGAGAAATCGCCGTCCGTTTATGTTAAATTCGTTGTTGTAAGCGTACCTGCCGGACTCAAAGGGTTAACTACAGACGGAACGTCTTCTATCCTGGTTTGGACAACTACTCCGTGGACATTGCCCGCTAATGTTGCCGCAGCAGTACATCCCGTGCATGAATACAATATTATCCTGAACAAAGAAACCCAGGAAAAATATATTGTCGCGGTAGATCTTACAGTCCGTGTAGCCGAAAAGATAGGGATGAGTTCATATGAGATAATTGAAACCGTCAAAGGCGGGCAGTTGGAAGGTATTATCTATAAGCATCCCTTTATTGACAGGACGTCACCTGTTGTAACCGCCGAGTACGTCTCGAATGAAGATGGTACCGGGACCGTCCATATTGCTCCGGGACACGGTTATGACGATTATCTCGTAGGCCTTCAGAAAAAATTGCCGATGATCATGCCGGTTGATGCTCAAGGGAAGTTCACCGGGGAAGTTCCTGAGTTTGCCGGTATGAGAGTATGGGATGCAAATAAGCCGATAGTAGAAAAGATGGAACAGAATGGAACATTATTAAAATTAGAGATGATGAAACACTCTTATCCTCATTGCTGGAGATGTAAGAACCCGGTGATATTCCGGGCAACTGAACAATGGTTTGTATCCATGGACCAGCAATTCGGGAAAAACGCAGAAAAAGACAAAACGATTCGCTTTAAAGCTTTGGAAGAGATAAAGAAAACGGACTGGATTCCTTCATGGGGAGAGCAACGTATTACGAGCATGATAGAGAACCGCCCTGACTGGTGTATTTCCCGTCAGCGTTCGTGGGGTATTCCGCTCCCGGTTTTGTATTGTGAGTGCGGCGAAATACTTATGACAGGCCGATTTAACAAAATAATTGTCGACTTTGTGAGAAAGAATGGTACCGGAGCGTGGCTGACCTCTTCTCCGGCTGATGTGGTCCCGAAAGATCTTCAATGTCCGAAATGCGGAAGTTCAGCTTTTACCAAAGAGAAGGACATTATGGATGTATGGATGGAGTCAGGCGGCAGCCATCGGGCAGTGCTTGAATCGTCCAATTATGATCTTAGTTGGCCGGCTGACCTGTATCTTGAAGGCAGTGACCAGCATAGAGGCTGGTTTCACTCTTCATTATTGATGTCGGTTGGAGAACGTGACCGGGCACCTTATAAAGCAGTTCTTACTCATGGTTTTACTGTCGATGAACAAGGTAAAAAAATGAGTAAATCATCAGGTAACGTTGTTGATCCTATCAAGGTAATTGACCAGAGTGGCGCCGATATTATCAGATTATGGGTCTCATCGACTGATTTTAGAAATGATCTCTCAATTTCCCCGAATATACTTAAACAAGTTCAAGATTCGTATATGAAGATTAGGAATACACAGCGGTTTCTACTCAGCAATCTTTATGACTTTAATCCGGTTACTGATACTATAGATTATAAAGAACTGGATGAACTGGATAAATGGGTGCTCGCTAAATTAGCCGAACTGATTGATCGGGTAGAATCGGGTTATGAAACTTTCGAGTTCCATCAGGTATATCATTCGATCTATAATTTCTGTGTGGTTACGCTTTCTGCCTCATATTTAGACATCAAAAAAGATATTTTATATTGTGGAGGCAAAGACTCGGTTATTCGACGAAGTGCACAGACAGTAATGAGTCATATCCTGAAAAGCCTTACTTCAATTGTAGCTCCGGTTCTGGCGTATACTTCTGAAGAGATTTGGGCATACTTACCTGGAAATGATGGCAAGAGCGTACACCTTCAGGATTTTGCGGTTGCTGCAGATGAGTGGAAAAATGTAGAGTTAATCAGCCGGTGGGAGAAATTATTTGAGCTGCGGGGCAGAGTGAACGCCGAGCTTGAAAAGGCAAGGGTTGCTAAGGAAATCGGCAGTTCTCTTGAATCGCATATTATAATCAATACTCCTGCAACGTTACCGTACGGGAAGCATTTAGCTCAGTTTTTTATTGTAAGCAGCGTCTTGATTAGTTCATCAATAAATGAGAGTATCGAAGTACGCCATGCACAAGGCGAGAAATGCGAACGATGCTGGAAATGGGATACCCTGAAAGAAGGGCTGTGTCCCCGATGTTATAGTGTAGTTAATGGATAATTCTATTTAGTTTTGATATTTCGGTGCTCTGTGTGATTGGGCCTGAGTTAAAGGAGGAAGCGATGTCGTTATTAATTGTTGGTTCGGTAGCCCTTGATTCGATCAAGACTCCCTATGGCGGGCATTCTGATATTCTTGGCGGAAGTGCAGTTCATGCGAGTATGTCTGCAAGTTTTCATAGTCCGGTTAACCTTGTTGGCGTAGTAGGTGATGATTTTCCTCAGGAGCATGTTGATTTCCTGTCCCTTCGAGGTATCGATGTCTCAGGTCTTGAGATAGTTGAAGGGAAGACATTTCGTTGGGCCGGATATTATGAGAACGACATGAATCAAGCCCATACCCTCGACACCCAGCTTAATGTTTTTGCTGACTTTGTGCCTAAGATACCCGTTAAATACCAGGAGAGTAAATATCTTTTTCTAGGTAATATTCACCCTGTCTTACAACTCGATGTATTAAATAAATTATCCAGGCCGGAGTTAGTTGCTATGGATACCATGAACTTTTGGATTGACAGCCAGAAGGAAGCTTTATCTGAAGTTGTCAAAAATGTAGATATTCTTTTCATTAATGATGCGGAATTAAGGCAATATACGAATGAGTCCAATCTTATTAATGCAGCCAGGACCGTTTTGAACCAGGGTTTGAAATACGTAATTGTAAAAAAAGGTGAACATGGCTCAATGATTATTGGGGACAACCTGTTTTTTGCCTGCCCTGCATTCCCTGTCGATAAGCTGGCTGATCCTACAGGTGCCGGAGATACCTTTGCCGGTGGTTTTATGGGGTATGTCGCTAAAACGAAAGATATGACTGAAGAGAATTTGAAGAAAGCATTAGTCGTAGGAACGATAATGTCATCTTTTAATGTTGAGGCCTTTAGTTTAAACCGCCTCAAAACGTTAACCATTGAAGAAGTCGCTCATCGCTATAACAGCTTACGGGCATTTACTTCATTCACTGATCATGTTTTTGAATAATTAGATCTGCTTAGCCTGCCAGGAAGTGACGGGACATTACAAATAATAAGTACATTAGCTCATTTTGCCGGAATGGCGAGTAAGAGCACAGGATTTCAATGAGGAGGATATTATGGATTACAAAATTAAAGATATATCTCTTGCCGATTGGGGACGTAAGGAGATTGAAATTGCCGAAAAAGAGATGCCGGGATTAATGGCGATCAGAGAGAAGTTCAGCACTTCGAAACCTCTCGCAGGGGTTCGTGTAAGCGGTTCCCTTCATATGACAATTCAGACTGCCGTTTTGATTGAAACACTCGTCGCAATTGGTGCTGACGTAAGATGGTGCAGCTGTAATATTTTTTCAACTCAGGACCATGCTGCTGCCGCAATTGCAAAAGCAGGCGTACCTGTGTTTGCCTGGAAGGGCGAAACCTTAGAAGATTACTGGTGGTGTACCGAGAAAGCTTTGGCGTTTCCGGAAGGGAAAGGGCCTCAACTTATCGTTGACGATGGCGGAGATGCAACCTTACTTATCCATCTTGGTTACAAGGCCGAAAATGATTCGAAAGTCCTCGACAAAGAAGCTTCTAGCGAAGAGGAAGGTATTATTCTTAACCTTCTTAAGAGAGTCTTGAAAGAAACCCCTCAAAAATGGCATGTTGTTGCGCAAGATTGGAAGGGCGTTTCAGAGGAGACAACAACCGGAGTTCATCGACTCTATCAAATGATGGAAAAAAACGAGTTGCTGGTTCCGGCTATTAACGTCAATGATTCTGTTACAAAATCAAAATTTGATAATCTTTATGGCTGTAGGGAGTCGCTCGTTGATGGCATTAAACGTGCTACCGATGTCATGGTCGCGGGTAAAGTAGCCGTTGTGTGCGGCTATGGCGATGTAGGTAAAGGAAGTGCTAAGTCCCTGCGTGGTCTCGGAGCAAGAGTAATCGTAACTGAGATTGATCCGATTTGTGCGCTTCAGGCTTCAATGGAAGGGTATGAGGTAACAACAGTTGAAGACACTCTTGGGTGGGGTGATATTTATGTTACGACTACAGGTAATAAAGATATCATTACGATAACGCATATGGAAAAAATGAAAGATCAGGCTATTGTCTGTAATATCGGGCATTTCGATAACGAGATACAGGTATCAAAACTTAATTCATATCCAGGCATAAAGCTGGTGAACATAAAACCGCAGGTAGATAAATATATTTTCCCTGATGGGCATGAGATTTTCCTTTTAGCTGAAGGGAGGCTGGTCAACCTAGGCTGTGCAACCGGACATCCTTCTTTTGTCATGTCAAATTCCTTCTCAAATCAGGTATTAGCTCAAATAGACCTATGGAAAAATAGAAATGAATACAAACCTGGAGTGTATATGCTTCCAAAGCAGCTTGACGAGGAAGTTGCTCGATTGCACCTTGCGAAGATCGGTGTTAAATTAACGAAGCTGACTCAAGATCAAGCCGATTATATTGGAGTGCCGGCTGAAGGCCCTTACAAATCGGATCATTATCGCTATTAGTTCTTTTTGTCGGAGTGGTTGGTTATATAATGTTTGGTCATACGTATATTTTTTTTGACTCAATTAACTCGACAAATGACTATGCTAAAGAAAATATTAATATTTTTGAACATGGTTCAATAATAAGGACCGCGCATCAGACAGCCGGGAGAGGCCAGCGCGGTAAGCAATGGATATCTTGTGATGGAGAAAATATCTTCATGACGATAATCCTTAAACCGGAGTATAGAGGCAAAATTGAGAAAGCATATATTGAAAAAATAATTTTGTTTTCTGCAAAAGCCGTGCAAAAAGTAATTAAAGATTCTTATGGCTTGGATGCGCGGATACAAATGCCTAACGATATCTATATTAAGGACAAAAAAATTGCAGGGGTGCTGGTAGAGGCGATAACACAAGGTAATGTGCTTAAGGGTTTAGTTGCTGGAATCGGTCTTAACTGTAACACTTTGGATTTGCCTGGCAACATTAGCACGACAGCGACCTCCCTTGAGATAGAGTATGGAAAAAAAATTAATGTTGATGTATGCTTTAGTAAGCTAGTTGAGAATTGTGAAGTTTTCTATGGTAAAATGGTGACGAAAAGCATATAATATCTGCCATATTTGTATCCAATAATACTATATTAAAATAGTGGAGTTATATGAGAGTACGCGGAATTCGAGGAGCAATAACTGTAGAAGAGAACCTGGCAAAGTCAATTGTTGCTGCGACCAAAGAGTTATTGCTGGAAGTAATTTCTGCCAATGAAGTAGATCTGGAAGAGATTGCAAGTATCTTTTTCACACTGACTGATGACCTTGATGCGCAGTTTCCTGCTGTAGCTGCGAGAGAAATAGGAATGCGGGATGTTCCTTTATTGTGCAGTCGGGAAGTTCCGATTCAGCCAAGTTTGAAAAGTTGTATCCGCATACTTATGCACATTAACACAGATAAAAAACAGACTGAAATACGGCATATATATCTAAGAAAAGCAAAGGCACTTCGTCCTGACCTTGAAAAGACTGATTAATTTAGATTAATGGTAGGGGGTATAATATGAGGATAGATCAAGTTACTGTTATTGGGCTAGGCTTAATCGGCGGTTCTCTGGCTTGGAAAATAAAAGACAAAAAATTAGCCAGGGTAGTTGGGTATGCTCGTAGGGAAGAAACGATAAAAGAAGCGCTTGATAAAGGAATTATCGATGAAGGCACTACCGACCTGATTAATAGTATAAAAAATTCGAATCTGATTATGGTTTGTACTTCTATCGATTCGGTAACAGATATTGTTAAAGAGATTTCTGTTTACTTAAGGTCGGATGCCATTGTCGTCGATGTTGGCAGTACCAAAAAGAAGATCGTGTATGAACTTAGTAATTCACTTCCTGAAGGAGTTACTTTTATAGGCGGGCATCCTATGGCTGGTTCTGAAAAATCCGGTATCGATGCAGCGGACAAAAACTTGTTTGACGGGGCAAAATTTATTTTGACGCCCTATAAGACTCCTGATAACCAGAAGATCATAAAATTGAATTATTTTATAGAAAAGCTAGGGATGAAGATTGAATATTTGTCTCCTGATGAGCACGATCTTGCCGTTGCAGCTATTAGTCATTTGCCATATTTAATGGCAGCCACACTTGTCAATACTATTGGGACCCACGAGAATTCTGCGATTTTTCTCAGGGTTGCGGCTTCCGGTTTTAAAGACACGACAAGAGTTTCTTCGTCCCCGTCTTTATGGGGAAAAGATGTTTGTGTCACAAATAAAGATCAGATACTTTTGATGATCAACGCGTTTAAAGATAATTTGAATTATATGGAAAGCCTGATAAAATTAAATAAAGAAAAAGAGTTGCTGGATTATTTTGAAAATGCGATAGGCACAAGAAAAAAACTTACCCACAATGGTGAGAGTAAATAATTACCTAGGTAAAAAATTAATTTGAGGTGAGAAATAATGGCAGAAGAAATTACAATATGCATCCATGGATTGGAATATGACACATGTTCCGATTGCTACAATAAACCATTGGAAAAAATTCAAGAAGAAGTTGAGAGAAACTCTAGAATATTTAATTGGAGAGAAAAAGAGTTTGCTGTCTCAGGGTCTGAAGAACCAGCTGAGGTCGACTTTGATTTTGATTATGACTACGATATAGAAGTAGATACAGAATAATTATTAAATAGTACTCATATGATAATTTCTGATCAAAAGCCTTTTGAAGAAATAGCACATTCCCTAAAAGCCAGTGACTCCATATTCGTTGTTGGTTGCGGAGATTGTGCGACCTCCTGCGCAACGGGTGGAGAAAAAGAAGTTGCTCAACTGGCTGAAAAATTAGCCGCATCAGGGAAAACAATAACTGGAACAGCTGTTATTGCAACCGGATGTGATGAACGTTTAGTTAAGAGAGATTTAAAGAAGTCTTCTCTAACTCCGGAAGACGCAGTTCTTGTACTTGCCTGTGGTTCCGGGGTACAGGCAGTTAATAGCGTTATTGATAATTATGTAGTTCCGGGGTTGAACAGCCTATTTCTGGGAAAAATTAAAAACCTTTCTACTTTTGATAAAGTCTGTTCGATGTGCGGAGAGTGTGTATTGGCAAAAACCGGCAATATCTGTCCTGTAACGAGATGTCCGAAACATCTTTTAAATGGGCCCTGCGGAGGATCGTCCGAAGGGAAATGTGAAGTAAACAGAAATAATGACTGTGCCTGGTTTCTGATTTATGAGCGCTTGAAGAAACTGGACAAACTGAGTTTTCTGAATAGCTATCAACCTCCGAAGGATAACTCCAAAAATAATATTCGCACCAGATTTAATACCGAACGTAAGAGCTGACAAAAGCAATAAGGAAAGCTATAAGTATGCTGTATAAAAGTAGACTGCATAAGGACCTGCTAACAAAAAAGTTTGTTGTAACCGCTGAATTATCTCCACCCAAAGGTGTTGAGTATAATTATTTGCTTGATCAGGCAGAAGCGTTAAGCACATATGTTTCTGCTTTTAATATTACTGATAATCAAAGATCTACCATGAGGATGTCTGCTCTGGCTATTTGCCATTTATTAGAGTCTCAGGGATTCGAGACTATATTTCAGATAACCTGCAGGGATAGGAATATTCTAGCTCTTCAATCAGATATATTAGGTGCGAGTGCGCTTGGTATAAAAAATATATTAGCGATAACCGGTGATTATCCGTTAAGTGGCGATCATCCGTTTGCTAAGCCTGTGTTTGATATAGATTCTGTTCAGCTAGTCCATTTACTGAAACAAGTTATGCCCGGTGGCAAAGATTTTGCCGGAAAAGAATTAAAAGGATCTCCTGATTTTATCGTTGGGGTGGTCGCTAATCATGGAGCCCAGCCTCAGGAACCACAATTAATCAAACTTCAAAAAAAAATAAACGAAGGTGCTGAGTTTATCCAGACACAGACTATCTATGATATTGATCAGTTTCTTGAGTTCTTAGAAGAAGTTCCTCCTGCTGTTTCGGTACTTGGCGGGATTTTTCCTCTTAAATCAGCTAAGATTGCTCATTTTCTCAATGATAATGTTCCGGGGGTTTCTATTCCTGAGACAATTCTTCGACGTATGGAAAATACTAAAGATCCTTATAAAGAAGGTATTGAAATTGCAGTAGAAACAATCGAAGCGATTCAACCAGAATGCGCGGGTGTGCATTTCATGACAATGGGCGCGGTAGACGTGATTGCCGAGATTCTAAAAGAAGTAAGTATTGACAAATAATATTAGAGGTGTTAGCCTTAGCTGGCGAACATAAATAACCCTAGGAGGCAAGTCAAGAAGATGTATGCTGTAATTGAAACTGGAAGTAAACAATATAAAGTTAAAATAGGATCTACGATCTTTATAGAAAAATTAGAAGCTGAGAACTCTTCAAAAGTAGAATTTAATAAAGTATTATTACTAGCTGGCGAGGGTGATCCAATTATCGGAATGCCATATGTTGAAAATGCAAAAGTAGTGGGCACACTTATCGAAACAGCAAAAGATGATAAAGTAATTATCTATAAATTCAAGAGAAAAACAGGCTATCGAAGAAAAAATGGACACAGACAGCTATTATCACAAGTAAAGATAGAGACAATCGAAGCTGGTTCAATTAGTGAAGTGAAAGAAACCTCAAAGATAGGCATACCAGCAGAAGTAGCAGCAAAATAAATTAATTAAGCTAATCAACAACGGTATTTTTGACTGTTATAATATTAATAATGGAAAGAGAGTGAGTTTAGAATGGCTCATAAAAAAGGAAAAGGAAGCTCATCAAACGGAAGAGATAGTAATCCGAAATATCTAGGAGTTAAAAAATTCGGAGGACAAGCGGTAAAAGCCGGAAACATTATTCTACGTCAACGAGGTACTAAGGTAAAACCGGGCGTGAATGTAGGACTTGGCAGAGATTATACAATATATGCTTTAATCGATGGTAGAGTTGAGTTTAAAAAGATATCTAAGGTAAAGCAGGCTGTAAGCGTACTTGCTGAATAGCTGTAATTAAATTAATTATTTTCTATTGCTAAGTCCCATGATAATTCATGGGACTTATGCTTTTAAAGGAGTTTTAAATGTCAATATTCGTAGATTACGTAAAGCTGTTTTTAAAGGCAGGGAACGGTGGCCCTGGATGTGTTAGCTTCAGAAGAGAGAAGTATATTCCTAAAGGTGGACCTGATGGGGGGGATGGCGGTCGTGGCGGAAATGTCTATTTCGAGGCCAGGGCAAACATTTCTACGTTAATGGATTTGCGGTACAAGAAGAAGTATCTTGCAGACAATGGCCGGCCGGGAGAAGGGAAGCAGATGCATGGTAAAAATGGCAAAGATATAAAAATCAAAGTTCCCTGTGGAACTATTATCTATAAAGCAGGGACCAAAGAAAAACTCGTAGATTTAACAGAAGACCGGCAAAAATTCCTTGTATGTCGTGGCGGTAAGGGGGGGATGGGGAATACTCATTTTTCCACCTCCGTTAATCAAACACCCAGATATGCACAGAAAGGTTTGACGGGCGAAGGAGTGGAGGTCGACGTAGAATTGAAGCTGCTAGCTGATGTAGGGCTCCTGGGGTTTCCTAATGTCGGCAAATCTTCTATTCTTTCGAGAATATCTGCAAGTAAACCCAAAATAGCAGATTATCCGTTTACAACACTGATTCCTAATTTAGGAGTAGTATCGTATAAACGGGAAAAAAGCTTTGTGGTTGCAGATGTTCCGGGCCTGATTAAGGGTGCTCATACCGGCATAGGGCTGGGAGTTCAGTTTTTGCGGCATATTGAGCGAACAAAACTTCTCGTTCATGTTCTTGATATTGCCAATCAGGAAGAAGGCCGTGACCCAATTCGAGATTTTAATACTATTAACGAAGAATTGAAATTATATGTTTACGATCTCACTAATTTGCCCCAGATTATAGCTCTTAACAAAATTGATCTGTTGTCCGATGATGATAGACAAAAACTTAAAGAAATAGTAAATTATTTTGAGGAAAAAGGATTGGAAGTAAAGCTCATATCTGCAGCAACAACTGAAGGTCTTGAATCCCTTGTTGCCTCTATGGCAGAAAAGCTTAAT
This sequence comes from Candidatus Margulisiibacteriota bacterium, assembly GCA_003242895.1. Lineage (NCBI taxonomy): Bacteria > Bacillati > Candidatus Margulisiibacteriota > Candidatus Margulisiibacteriota bacterium. The sequence continues at coordinate 28,554 of QKMY01000080.1, read as the reverse complement.
CAGATGTCAGCCGATGATGAAGGGCAATCGATCTGATTATTGCCAGGGCTTCTATCAAAATACATAAAGGAATAAGTTTATGAGGTATAAGGAATATAAACGGGTTGTTATTAAAATAGGCTCTAATATATTAACAGAAGAAAATGGAAAGCTGGATCTGAATAATTTACGGCATTTAGTCGAACAAATCGCAGCAATTCACTTGAAAGGGATCGAAGTTTGTGTCGTAACCTCCGGAGCTCAAGTGTGCGGTTCCGAAAAGTTAGGGATACTACCGAAATCAATTCCTGAAAAACAAGCAGTTGCAGCAATTGGTCAGAGCCTTTTAATGAATGAATATAACCGGTTTTTTTCTGTAAAAGGTATTACTATAGGGCAGCTACTGTTGACACATGATGGTTTGAGTCATAATGAACGCTATATTAACGCTCAGAATACTCTCTTAACATTAATTAATGGGAAGGTAGTCCCGATTATTAATGAGAATGATTCTGTTGTCGTTGACGAAATCAAATTCGGTGATAATGACAGTTTGTCTGTTTATGTAACTGAGCTTGTGAATGCAAATGCTCTTATTATTCTTACAGATATCGATGGACTATACTCCATGGATCCTCGGAAGTTTGATAATGCAGAGTTGATTGCAGAGGTATCTGAGATTTCTGCACAATTGTTGGATGGCTGCGGTACAAGCACATCCGGCAAAGGCACCGGAGGTATGTATTCAAAAGTCTGCGCAGCAAAAAAAGCAGTAGATTTAGGTGTCAATGTTATTATCGCGAATGGACGGCGAAAGAACGTTATCTTCGATATTTTTAGCGGTGAAAAAGTAGGCACAAAGTTTTTGGTATAAGGAGTGATTTTCAGTGAGCGAAGTAAAAGATAAAGCTATGCGTGCACGCGAGGCTTCAAGAGTTATGGCGGTAGCTTCAACAAATGTTAAGAATAATGTTTTGCAGTCAATGGCTGATATGCTCATAAAGCGTAAAGGCGATATTGTCGCAGCTAATGCTACCGATATGGATAACGCTCGCAGCAATAACATGACGATAGCCCTTCAGGATCGACTGCGACTTGATGAAGCTCGGGTTTATGGCATGGTAGACGGTCTTATGATCGTGAAGAATTTGCCTGATCCTATTGGCGAGTTGATTAATGGATGGGTAAGGCCAAATGGGCTTAAGATAAGGAAGCAAAGGGTTCCCATCGGAGTAATAGGAATAATTTATGAAGCGCGTCCGAATGTGACGGTAGATGCAGCTGGATTATGTCTGAAGTCCGGCAATGTAGTATTGCTCCGCGGGAGCAGTAGCGCTCTTAACTCTAACAAAGTAATTATCGAGTGTCTTCAGGAAGCAGCTCTGGCAAATGGGTTGCCAGCCGAGATAGTTCAACTTATTGAAGATACTGACAGGGCGTCGGTCAATGAGCTGATGACACTTAATGGGTATGTAGATTTACTTATTCCGCGAGGTGGGGCAGGACTGATACAGAATGTCGTTAAAAACGCTACTATTCCTGTGATAGAAACAGGAGTCGGCAACTGCCACGTTTATGTTGATGCCGAGGCAGATTTGGTTAAAGCACAAGCAATTGCGTATAATGCAAAAGTCCAGCGGCCATCTGTTTGTAATGCAGCAGAATCGCTTCTTGTACATGCAGATGTAGCAGAGTTATTTCTTCCCGGAATTTTGGAGATGTACAAAGCTGCCGGTGTCCTTATTAAAGGATGTGAAAAAACGAGAATAATCGATAACAGTGTTGAACCCGCAACCGAGCAGGATTACAGGACTGAATTTTCTGATTACATAATATCAGTCAAAATAGTTGATACTGTTGACGAAGCGATTGATCACATTTACGAATATGGAACTAAGCATACAGAAGCAATTGTAACAGAGAATATTACTACAGCTAATAAATTCGTCGATAATACGGATGCTGCAGCTGTGATCATTAACGCATCAACGAGGTTCACCGATGGCGGGGAATTCGGTTTCGGCGCTGAAATAGGTATTTCTACTCAAAAACTTCATGCCCGTGGTCCAATGGGATTAGTCGAGCTAACAACAATAAAGTATATCGTTGAAGGAAATGGTCAGGTACGAGAATAATAACTGGAATTACAGGTTTTATTTTCATTACAATAATATTGCGTAAGTTGCTACTGTTTGGAAATTGTGTTATATTTTTTGTGTAATACATGGACATTTTAAGATTAAGCAATCGAAGGTTAGGAGTATAATGAATGAAGCATATATTAGTAACTGGTGGTGCAGGATATATCGGTTCTCATACTGTGTTGGAACTTCAAAAACTGGGTTATTATCCCGTTGTCATAGATAGTCTTATCAAAGGCCATAAAGAAGCGGTTTTGGGCGGGGAAATCATACATGCTGATATTGGGAACAGAGAAGAACTCCTAAAAGTTTTTCACCGGTACAAAATTGACGCCGTTATCCATTTTGCAGCGTTTTCTGAAGTCGGTGAATCTGTCTCCAATCCTCAAAAATATTATCATAATAATATTGTTAATAGCATTAATCTCCTCGATGTCATGGTCGAGATGGATGTTAAGAAAATTGTATTCTCATCTTCGGCAGCTGTATATGGAGAACCCTCTAGTATTCCTATTACGGAAGATGAAGCTACCAATCCTACGAACCCCTATGGGAAAACAAAGTTAATATTCGAAAAAATTCTTCAAGATTACGAAAAAGCTTATGGGGTCCGCCACATGTGCCTTCGTTATTTTAATGCCGCCGGAGCCGATCCTGAGGGCAGGATAGGGGAAGATCATTCACCTGAATCGCATCTTATTCCGTTAATCCTTCAGGTTGCACAAGGGCAACGGGATGCTATTTTTATTTTTGGGACAGATTATGATACTGATGATGGTACCTGCGTACGCGATTATATTCATGTCAACGATTTGGCCTCTGCTCATATTCTGGCACTGGAAGCATTGCAGTCAGGTAAAAGCAGTGGTTATTATAATCTTGGGAATGGCAATGGACACTCAGTCTTAGAGGTTATCAAGGCTACGCGAGAGGTGACAGGCTGTGAAATTGTTTATAAAACAGGGAGCAGAAGGCCTGGTGATCCGGCAAGACTAGTAGCAAGTTCAGAAAAAATAAAGTCGGAATTAAACTGGCATCCAAAGTATAATGATCTGCATACAATAATCAGTCATGCTTGGAACTGGTGTAAAACTCATCCGAAAGGATATAACGGAAATGCACAATAATTATGCACTTATTTTAGCCGGTGGTCGAGGTACTCGGTTTTGGCCCAAAAGTAAGAAGGGTTTTCCAAAACAATTTTTATCTCTGGATAACAAAGAGTCTTTTTTACAGATTACTTATAATCGTATAGCGAAAGTGTTGCCTGAAGATAACATATATATAGTTACAACTGAATCACAAGTTAACTTAATAAAAGAGCAGCTTCCGAAGATTTCTTCACATCAAATTATTATAGAGCCAATTGGCCGCAATACCTGTCCGGCAATATCCTTGGGAATGGCCTATATTCAGAAAAAAAATAGTAATTCTGTTGTGATGGTGGTTCCGTCCGATCAACTTATTAAAGATGAGCTAACCTTTGTGGATAAAGCGCGGAAGGCATTTGAATATGCTCGTTTGCACATGTCTATTGTTGTATTTGGTATTAAGCCTACCAGCCCCCATACCGGTTATGGCTATATTAAGACCCGAAGGAGCAGTCTAGAAATTCAAGAAGTAATTGCTTTTGTTGAAAAGCCGCAGAAAGAAACTGCGCAGCAATATCTTTCTTCCGGGGATTATTATTGGAATGGTGGTATGTTTGTTTTTTCAACTGCAGTATTTTTTGCTGAGTTAAAGAATAGAATTCCATTATTGTTTGATCAGATGTGTACAATACAAAATGCTATTGGTACGGAACGTGAAATCTTGAGTATCAACAATATTTACCCTCAGACGAATTCAATATCAATAGATTATGGGATTATGGAGCATGCGGATAAAATTATGCTTATAGCTCTTGATGTCGGTTGGAACGATGTTGGGTCGTGGTCATCTTTGTATGAGATCATGGAGATTGATGAATATGGGAATAACTTCCAAATGGCAGATTCAGTAGCTGTCGATTCTACTAATGTAATCGGCTTCTCAAATAAGCTTATTGCAGCAGTCGGTGTTAAGGACGTTGTTCTTGTTGAGACGGATGATGTCATTCTGTTATGTCATAAAGATAGCGCTCAAAAAGTGAAAGAAGTACTTGATGCGTTAACCGCTAAAGGCAGAGACGACCTTATTTGAATCAAGTAATTCGAAATAAACGAATAGAGCACTAAAGAAAAAAGACCTGTAAAAATACAGGCCTTTTTAAATTAATTGGTACTATTCTTATTCGCCTGCAAGAGGTTCGAGTTTTGTTGGCTTTCCAGCAGCAGTTCGTGCTGCGTCCCATTCTTTTTTCGACTGGGCAGCTTGGTCACCTGTCATAGACCCAATGATTTCAAAATAATCAAGTTGATACTCATCTTTCAGTACAGCTGACATTGGTTTGCATTTGACTGCATACACTGTCTGAATCGATTGATGATCAAAAGCCCTCCAGGTCTGTTTGTCTTTTAGTAGCTGGTATGTGTGACCTTCCAGAGCTTTGATCACAGCATCATTATCAAAAGATTTTGCCCTTTCAACGGCTGCTTTGTATTCATACACGATAGTATATGCAGATGCACCTGAAGTGTCTGGATATCTATTATACCTTTTTGTAAATTTATCAACAAAGGCAATTCCTTTTGGATAATTGTATTTTGTCGGGACTTGCCATGTCCATGGGATAGCTCCTATTACGCCATCCATGTTTTGCGGTCCACCACCTTCAGCCATACTCAGGGTAAGATTAGGTACCACAATTTTCATTTTTTTCTTGAGCCCCATCTGGTTGGCCAGCCTGACCGCCTTTGTCATGTCTTTACCGAATTCTACAAGGACAAGCACATCGGGATTAGCCGCTACAGCTTTTTCCAGGGCTATTTTGAAGTCTTTCCCTTCTGCAGTCGGAAAAGGTGTAAGAACCCCCGGGTGTTTCTTTTTATCTTCGGTACCGCTGAATTTTCTTACAGAATCCTCAGTGGACCAGCCCCATGTATAATCAGCCGTTATATAAAAATATTTTTTACCGGCAAAATTCTGTTTCAGGTAGGATGCCAATACTTTAGCGCCCATCCAGGCATTGTAGCATTCCCTGAATGTGTGCCGGTGTCCGTCCTCTACGGTCGTAGCATTGGAATAGGTGAGAGTTCCAAAAAAAGGCACTCCTTTTTCCTGGCAGATTTTGGCGGAAGCTACGGCGACACTACTGGCAGAACCGCCGAATACCATTTTGACTTTTTCATTATCGATCAGGTCAGTAACATTTTTATTTGTGATATCAACTTTGGACTGTGAATCACGAACTACCAATGAGACTTTATTCCCTAAGATGCCTCCGGCATTGTTGATCTCCTCAACTGCCATCTCTGCAGCCCTTATCTGGTCAAGTCCTTCTGCTGAATATGGTCCTGTTTTCGGGTAGTTTATTCCTAATTTTACCGTATCGGCAAACGCTGGTAATATTAATGTTGATAACAACATAAGAAAAACAAATAATAAATTTTTATTTCTCATTAACGACTCCTTTTATAAAAAATAGTATTTCTGTCTTGATGTGTACAAGCACCCCCTTTGTATGGAGTCTCAAACCTAAAGAGTTAAATATTGAACACTTTTACATTATCTTCGAGATCTCTTGCCATTGACTCGAGGCTCTGTATTTTATCTGTGAATGTTTCCATAGTAGCCGTTACTTCTTCAGTAGATGCGGAAACCTGTTCTATCGACGCAGAATTGTCTTCCGAAATGCCTGAAATGTCGGTTATTTTGGTTGTAACTTGTTGATATTTGTTTTTCATATTATCAGAAGCATTTTGATTCTGCTCAGAAATCACCTGTATATTCCCAATGGCAGAGACAACATCTTTCGAACTCGTAGTTAACTGCTGTATTGCATTCGTATTGGTTTCGATAATTGTCGTAATATTATCCATTGTTTTGACCACTTCTTCACTAGAGGCGGACATTTCTTCGGCAGCAGCAGAGATGTTTTGTATTTGATCTACGGTATTTTTCACTGCATCGATAATATTTTTAAGTGCCACTTTTGCTTGTTGAGCGAGTTCCGATCCTTTTTGAACTTCTTGAGTCCCGCTTCTCATCGATTTAACTGCAGTATTAGTTCCTTCCTGGATTTTTTTAATGAGTGTTGCAATTTCCTTTGTTGCTGTTCCAGAGCGTTCAGCGAGCTTTCTTACTTCGTCTGCAACAACTGCAAATCCCCGTCCGTGTTCTCCTGCCCGCGCCGCTTCGATAGCCGCGTTCAGCGCTAGCAGGTTGGTTTGCTCAGCAATATTGTCAATAACTTCTATTATTTCCTCTATTTGAGATGAGCTTTCTCCGAGTTCCGTAATTTTTTTTGCAGTATCTAATACGGTTTCTTTGATTTTCTCCATCGCAACCAATGTATTTGAAACAATTACTTCTCCGTCTTGAGCAATATCAGCCGTGCGAAGTGAATTTTGTGACACGCTTGTTGTCTCGTGTGTAACCTGGTCAATCGCTTGTGACATTTGATTTATTATTCTTTTTGTATTTTCTACATCAGCGGTTTGCTTTTTGGCAGCTTTTGCAATATTGGTCATCTCGCTATCATTTTGGTTAACAATATTTCCAGTGTTTTTAGTTGTTTTTACCTGTTGATTTGCACCTTCTGCAACATTAGTAATTTCATTCATAATAAGACCCATATCAACGATAATGCTTTTAACTGATTCTACTTGTTTTCCTGATCCTTCCGCGATCCCGTTGATTGCACATGCGATTTGGTTGACAGATTGCTTCGTTTCCTTTGATGTGCTGAGAAGAGAATTGAACTCAGATAAGACTCGGGAAGAAGATTCAGAGACAAGTTTAATGAGTTCCCTTAATTTTTCTATCATCGCTCTAACCGAGTCAGCTATTTCTCCGACCTCATCCGTGCTTGTTACATCAAGAGATGTTGCAAAATTACCCTCGGATAGTTGTTGAAGTACGCTGTTAATTTTTTCAATTGGTTTTATGATTTTTTTTGTAGTAATGTACGCGGCATATACTGCGATTATAATGATAATTAATGTTAATAGAATGACGACTATTATTTTATTAGTAATATTTTTCTTTAATTCTTTTACTTTTAGAGCCGCTTGTTCATCGATGATATCAATATAAACGCCTGTTCCAATAACCCAACCCCAAGGTTCAAATAACTTTACATAGGACAGTTTTTCATAACCGGTATTTTTCTCTTTTCCAGGTTTCGGCCAGTAGTATTTGACAAAACCGCTTCCCTTATGTGTTTTAACTTCAGTATTCATGTCTATAAACAGGTTGACTGGTTTTATGTTATCTTTAATGAGTGTATCGTTTTTTGAATAGGTTGCGCCTCTATAGAATACTTTATCGAATTTTTTTACATCATAAAAATCGGAAATATCAGTGTCATCGAGTTCCGATATAATCGGGTGCATAACCATCATCGGTTTTTCAGTATTAGTATGAATCCATAAATAGTCCTTTTTTTCCGGACCAAATCGTAAACTGCTTATGACACCTTTTGCCATATCTTTATCGTAAAAATCTTTATAGATTTTTTCAACGGTAACATATGCAATTTCGACAACATCTTTGAGGTGTTTTTGTGTTTCGGCTTCTGTTGTTTTACGATATTCTTTAAGTTCTTGCTGTAACGCGTAGTTGTCCCAAACAATATTGATACCGAGGATTAATACCGCTGTAATCAAAACGAGAAGAGACGAGAATACGGTGATTTTTTGTGTAAGAGAACCCTTTTTTGCCATTATTTACTCCTTTTTGAATTGTTTTAACTAAAAAAGATTATAAAGAGGTATAAAATAAAAACAGTTACAGCAAAATATTAAATGTTTGGGATGGAAATGTATCTTGGTTTTGTGAGCTATTATAATTATTAATCATTAGTAATTCACGAGAATGGCCTAACGTTTGCATATTGCGCCATTCGTAACTGTATTATGAGTCAAAGCTGTAATTGGTGAAAACACCTCCTCAAGCTGCAGGAATTACAAAAATCAATTAGTAATTCATATATTTGTTATTATAATTTAAGTAAACATATTTATTATATCATATTATTATATGGCATTTGCAATTAAATATATATATTGTTGTGAATTGTTGTAATAAAAATATTTTAAATATAGCGGGAAGCTATGCTTGAGGTGAATAATGGGTCAAAAAATTATTTTTGATTTTTCAAGCCAACCGACGTGTTCCTCATCCAGTTTAACTTTTATCCATTTGGCATCTTCCGAATTGAGTACTACAAATGTTTGGGCTCTTTTGAGCTTAGCTATTGGGGGGAATTCAATCCCATTTCCTTCTCGGACAACTGTGTCATCCACAATAATTATTCCTGTTTTATAACTTTTTTTGTTGTCAGACTTTAAATCCAGGGGGCTTTTTAAATAGGGTACGGATAAGAAAGCTATTATAACTAAAGCAGTTAATAAACTTGTTATCAATAATTTTACAGGTATCCTTTTTTTTCTGGAATAAATTTTTATAGACGGCGGCTCATCAGCCGTAAGCATAGTAAATTCGGTTTGTGTGATTTTAGGTATTTTGTTTTTTTTGGAAATAGATTTTTTTTTATCTGCCATCTATTTACCTCTTATCTAATAGTAACAAAAAAATATTGACAACTCAATGCTCTGACTCGAACCTGTCTTCCGGTTTAAGTTTTTATTTATTAATGATATTATCGAAAGAAGAGTTTAAACTGTCGTCTGGTGTGAGTAATATTATGGCTTTTTCATTTATACATTGCGCTGATCTGCATTTAGGTTTCAATCAATTCGGTTTGGATGAAAGATTCCATGATTTTGACAAGAGTTTTAGTAATATTGTTGATGTTGCTTGTCAGCGTAAAGTTAATTATTTTCTAATAAGCGGAGATATTTTCAATAAAAGGAATATTAACGCGTTTACTCTGGAGACAGTTGTAAAACATTTAAAGAGACTTAACAATAATAATATTACGGTTATCGCAATAGAGGGTAATCATGACAAGGCTTTCTATCAGGATAGATTCTCCTGGATGCATTACTTAGCCAAAAATAAATACATAAATTTGTTGAAACCGGTTTTTTCCGAGGGTAATTTTTCTGTTACTGCTTATGATCCTTTATTATGTAATGGTATGGTGTATGAAGATGAGTTTGTAAAAATATATGGACTTGGGTATTTTGGGAATACTCTTGGTGAAAAGATAGCGTCTCTGAGCGAAAAAATAGTTGCGGATAATAGATTTACCATCCTCATGGCGCATGGTGGCATCGGAGGTATAGAAATCGGAAGGCTCTCTCTTGATCAATTGCAGCCTTTCTATCATCTTTATGATTATTTCGCTTTAGGCCATCAGCATTCCAATCACGAGTATGACCGGAAAGTGTATATTCCTGGTGCCCCTGAGTACTATGATTTGGGCGAGGTAGGTAAGAAAAAAGGATTTTACTTTGTTGAGGTTGACGGGAAGAATAAGGTCGCTAATTTCATCGAAAGTAAAAAAAGGGATGCATTGTGCCTGACATTTGACGCTGGTAAACAGCATATTAATGAAAACCTCGATCAAATCATAGCCGAAATAGTTCACAAGGCTAGTCTATTTCAAGCGCCCCTCCTCCGGATATTATTTACGGGACAATCACATTTTTCTTTAAAAGCTCAAGATGTCGAAACCATTAGAAATGCTGTACTCGAAAAAGTCGGTGCTTTGTACATAGAGATAATTGATAATACCGGAACCGAACAGACCTCTATCAAATACTCGCAATTTGCCGGATCTATAACAGCAATAGAGCGTGCTATTATAACTGAAGAACTTATGAAAGATCCGAAGTATAGCGATGTCGTGCCCAATCTCGCTGAGTTTATTATGTATTTTAAACAAAAGATATTGGATGAGCCGGAAGCTTTTCTGGAAGAGTTAATCTGTATGGATATGGCAAAGGTCCTATATGAGAAAAAACAGGAAGTTAATGAAATAACAATACCAACAGCTCCTCCACTTATCGATACTGGCGAAAATGTCTCAGCGGAGATAAACAAGAGCGGAGGTAGTAATAATGATTATTTTCAAGCTACTTTGTTTTGACTGTACTTGTAGGGGCATAGCGCGCTATGCCCTTACAGCACTTATTTACAATTGATCCGAGGCTATATGAATGAAGATTGTTAAGCTATATATAGAAAATATCAAAGCATATGAAAGTGCCGCTTTTGATTTTTATGAGGGTATTAACTTCATCTGCGGACATAATGGCGTCGGTAAGTCCACAATCTTTGAATGTATAGGCCTTGTTCTTTTTAATAATCTTGAATACGTCATCGACGATTTTATCCGTTACGGAGAAAAAAAAGCAGTTATCAAGCTTTGGTTTGAAGCTGGAGATGAACGTGTCTATTGTATCCAGCGCAACATCGGGACATCGAAGAATTATTTTATAATAGATGAAGAAACAGGCGAAGAGCTGGATCTCCATGGAAATGACGATGTCCAGTCATGGTTAAAAAAGAACCTGGGCGATACGGTTGAACTTTCGCTCAAAGAGATTTTTTCCCAGATTATTGGGGTATACCAGGGTAAGTTTACGGAGCCTTTTTTGATGACCATAGAGGCTAAAAAAAATCATTTCAACCGGCTGCTGCAAATCGATCAGTACAAAAAAGCTAATAAATTATCAAGTAACTTTGAAACTTATTTTTCCGGACAGATCAAGGATAAGATGCATGAGATTGACAAGGCAGCAACTTCGCTGAAGTACTATAACGAGAAAGCATCTAAACTAGCCGATATTAATAAACACATTATTGAGCTTGAAAAACAAAGAATTGAACTGGTTTCTAAAAAGAACGCTGTCGGAGAAAAATACCTGCTGCTTGAGCAACTAAGAATAGTGCTTGAGCAATCAACCTCACAGCTGAATATTGCAAATATCGAGCTTAACCATCTAGAGAAAACGATTTATGAAAAAGAAATATTACTCAACAAATCTGAGATTGCAGTCAAAATCTGTGAAGAGAATAAGCAATCCGTCGTTGCTGTGGTGAATGCCAGAAAAGAACTTGATAAGCTAAAGTCTCAAGAAGAGATTTTCAGTCGCTTAAATAATGATATAAACAGCTTACAGGAAAAGATTAATATTCTACGTGTAAGAAAAGAAGAGAAAACTTCTCAATCCAAAAATAAATTCGATAAACTTAATGAAGATATTATAAGGGAAAGCTCAAAAAGTGAAGAAATCCAAAATAAGTTGAAAAACAGTGTAACAGCTTTCAACGAGCATGAAGAGCAGGTAAAGGTTATAAAGAAGCAACAAGAGGTCCTGGAATTATTCAACCGGATAATACAAGATATGCAAGTGTATCGAGAAAAAGCCCGTAATGTCTTTGATGAGAACCAGATGCTATCAGGAGAAACAAATGATATCCAAAAACAAATGGTCCGTATTGAGGAAATCAAAAAGGTACTGGATACTGCCGGTCAAATAAATTGCAGTTTTGAGTCATGCAGAGAGAAGCTAACCATACTTCAATCGAAATATGATGACTACAAACATAATGAAAATTTGCTGGAACAGGCAATGTGTCCGTTTTTTGAAACGAAATGCAATAATTTGTCATCAGACGCTAAGGTGATGGTTAATGATCAGTCGAAACAACTTGAGGCCAAAATTAACTTAGCCCAACAGGAGTTCAATGAACTACAGTTGAGCAAATCGCATCTTGAAAAAATGCAAGAAGAATACCGCACTTTAATTCAGCTGCAGAAGGTCCTTGAAGAGAAAGATGCCAGGATTAAGAAAAATGTAGAAAGTATCAAGAACGATCCTATCCGGAAGAAAGTTACGGATTTGCTTGAACAGATAGAAAAAGTAAATATATTGTTTCCTTTTGCACAAACTATTCAGGAAAGTTTTGATCGATATCAATTGCACCTCGATAGTTTTGTCATTCAATTTGATGCTCTAAATGAACTATGCAATAGTATGGGTGATTTCTATATTGTCTCGAAAAAATCTGAAGAAACTGATTTCTCCCAATTACAGGAAAAAAGAAATGCCGTGTTTAATGATATTTCTATAAACAAAAAATATAAAGAAGATTGTGATCAAAAGATTGCGAAACTAAAACTCGAATTAATCAACCTGGAGAAAGAGACTGTTCTGCTTAAAGCCCTCGAACTGGAGACCCTCGCTCTTGACGAATCCTTTGTTTCGAAGAAGTTACAAAGGGATAGCGTTAAGCTGGATATCGAAAGAATTGCTCAATTGAATTCTATTCTCGATAACAATAGGTCGCAGTATGAATTCTATCTGCAGCATAATGACAATGCGCAGAAGTATCCGCTTTATAAATCTGAAACGGCTGAGTTAAAAGCAAAAATACAAGAAGTGGTCCAGCGAATAGCAAATACAAAAATTATCCTTAAGGATAACCAGCAGGGTTTTAATGAACATGAATATAATTCTTTGAAAGAACAACGAGATAGCTCTATTATGGAGTCCAGTGCAAACGAGGAAAAAATTAAGTTGTTTTCCGAAGAAAGGGATCAACTAAGACGAGACATCGGAATGATAATCGAGATCAAAAAAAATATAGAAAACTGGGAAAAAGAGATTGAAAGTATCAAGAAAAAGCTTGAGATCATTCAGACGTCGAGAAGAGTTCTGGAAAAAATTGGAGAACCAATCGCTGCTATGTTTCGAGAACGGATATCTCACCTGGCCGAGAACATTTATCATAACATTTCGCAACAACATGCGAAGCTTCTATGGGGACAAGGGTATGAAGTGTATTTAATTGATAATCACAAGGGACGTGATCGGCAACGGGTGTTTCGCCAGCTTTCCGGTGGAGAACAAATGTCTGTTGCTCTTGCTATCAGGATGGCGCTTATTCAATATTTTTCCAGTCTGCGTATTGCTTTCTTTGATGAACCTACAACTAATCTTGATGAGATGCATCGGCATAATCTGGCGTCAATATTGCCAAAAATATGTGAGGATTTTGATCAGGTATTTCTCATCTCTCACGATGATAGCTTCGACTCAATAACTGATAATGTTTTGTCCATCTAGGGATATACCGAAGTTTTGTTGATTCCGGTATGTTCTCCAATTCCGTTAGCCTTCAAAAAGCATTCCTATTTAGAGTATCCGCACCTGTTACTAGGTTTAATAATGTACAAATATGGGTATATTGTTAATAACAAAAACGGATAACTATAGTAATTGTAAAAGTTTAAAATTATTTTGTTCCATCAAAGATAACAGAGAAGTTAGATGCAAGATTTTCAGATGATACAACGATATAGTTTATAAATACACATATATTTTAGAAAGGGGTTGGCTATGATGTTAACTGATAAGGAAATGAAAAGAATCATAGAAAAGATCCAAAAGATGGTGAAGACTAACTCTAAAATGTATAGAACGAAAAGAATAATATGCAGCGTTGATTTAGGTGTTGTAGTATTAGAGGTTAGTATGGGTTTAAATTAAATAAAAATGCATATATTTAGTAGAAAGAGTATTTGTGTCGAAATTATGGCTCTATTAAAATAGGGCTTTTTTTGTGTCTATAAATTGGCTGTTTTAATGATCGAGGTGCATACTGATTAATTTGATTACTAAAATAAAGTTGGTAAGGACGATGATATTATAAAATAAATAGGTTGCGTTAATAATAAGCTTCCTTGTGACTTTCAGCGCTAATGTAGCGCCTAACGCTGCCGGAGATAGAATTAGCATCGTGCAAAAAACCGCTAGCTTGATATCAAATGTAAGGTGAAACAGGCGACCGGAAAGCGCACCTAGGGATACAATTAGCATGGATAGGGATGAGGTTGCTATTGCTGTTCTATATGGTATCTGGTAGCGTTTAAAGTATTGTGGAATCCTGATCGAACTTCCGGCAACTGCGGTCAATCCGTAGAGTATTCCTAAGATCATATTGATAATAGAAGCCTCCGTTAGTTCTTGAAGAAAATGTTTTGTTGAGCTTTTTAGGTATACTAAGATAATTTTATAAAGGATCAATGTAGAGAGTGAATAAGCAATATATATAATGAAAAGAGTATAGAGATCTAGGTAAACGCAATATAATCCGCCGATAAATGCGCCTAAAAATGAGAATAACTCTAATAGATAGATAGTTTTTAAAGTAACGTGAACATGCTTAAAGAAAAATGCTGAGGTTACTAAAGCAGTTACGAAAGTTAGGAATATCGATAACGAAGCTGCCTCCCATATATTAAAACCGAAGAAGACGAAAAGAGGCAGATAAAGAATCCCGCCTCCTATACCTGTAAGGCTTGAAAAAAAAGCTATTAAGATGACTGCGATAGTTAAAAGTAAAACATTCACCAGGCCACCTTATTCTTGATGTTACACAACTTCTCCTGCCGATATATTTGCAATAACTAGCCCTGAAGCAATCTTTGGAAAAAAGTCGGTAGATTTTTGTGGCATACGTTCTCCTGCCCGGGCAACTTCTTTAACTTCGTTGATTTCTGTTGAATTAATTATAAAGCCTAATTGGTAGTTATTATTTTTTACTTCTCTGATCGTGCCCTGCGCACTTCGTTTATAAAAGACATTTGTTTGCTGTGCTAACTTATCTTTATCAATACCTAAAATGGTATCGAGGATCAACGTGTGTAATATTGAGACATCCAGCGATTTAGATTTAAGCGCAGGATCAATATATTTATCAATTAACGCTTCAGATTTTAAGGTGATAAGGAAAAGATTTTCTTCTCCATTAATAATCAGGCCAAAGGAATGTTTATTTGCTTTGATATCAGTAACAAATTTAGCTTCATCCATATATTTTGTAATGCTGAAGTTATTTGAAATCTCAGCAAGGAAATCATCTTTATCAAATTTTTCCAGATTTTTTATAAGTCTATGCGTTGGCAGTATCGTTAATCCGGGATCTTCCATCGCTATAAAAGTCATCATGCAGAAATTAAAAGCCTGTTGTTCGTTTGCTTCCGGGTGTTTAGCTTTTTGTTCGCGTTTATAATTAATATAGGTTTCATAACGATGATGTCCGTCGGCGATGAAGAGGTCCTTGTTTTTCATCTCTTTCTGTACGTAGGATATGAGGTCAGTATCGGTAATTTGCCAGAATTTGTGGATTACCTCGAAATCGTCTTTATAAGAGAAAAGGGCTGGTGTTTTATATTCGGTTTGGAGTTTATTCTGTAGCGTGTTGTTTTCATCAGAATAAAGTACAAATATCTGTTCCAGGTTAGCTCCGGTTGCTTGCAGTAGCTTAAGCCGGTCAGCCTTAGGTCCTGAAAGCGTATTTTCATGAGGTCTTATTACGTCTGGGGATTCTTCTATTTTAACCATAGAAATGAATGCTTTTCTTGATTTCGTTTCGCTTCCTTCGAATGAATATATTTGTTCATAGAGATAGACTGACGCTTCTTGCTCTTGTATTAAGATATTCTCTTGTTTCCACTGAGAAAAATAACCGGCTGCACGGGTATATTTGTTTGAACTTTCTGTATCGCCTGGCTCATCTTTTCCAAGGATAACCCTTACAATATTATATGGACTCTGTTCATAGTATTTATTTTGAGCGTCCGGACTTATTTTGTCGTATGGTTCCGTTGCAACGAGACTCATGTCATTATTTGTTTTGTCGAGATTATAACGTATTCCTTTAAATGGATAAATATCTACCATGATTAATCCTCTCTTTGTTTTACATTTTACGCGCTATAACTTTATCATTATTATAGCTTTTTGACAATTAATACGAATCAGAATAATGCTGCTTTTTATCATTCTCTCTGCGGTTGTTGGGTAGGGTAATCAATTTAATGTGAAATGCTTGTACGGAACGCCACTCACCCGGCGTAATAATTTGCTGTTTCGCTTCGCAAGAGAGGGAAACGTCGCCTGACAATAAAATAGAAAGTGAAAGCCTCTATACAACAGAGGGTGAGTTTTAAAAGGGGTATCATCTAACCCGATTTCGTTATCAGCTGAAGAATGCTTTTTAATTGCTTATATTCGGGGTCATTAAGAAATATTGACAGCTCTTTTACAATTTTTTCTGTAGGGGTGCCGAGTTCCAATTTCTTTTTTATAAGATAGTTGAGGTACTTAAAGGGATGATATTCACTAATTTGCTCGTTATACTTTTTTGTCATTTCCCGGAGTCTTGTTGTAAGTACTCTGATTAGAGCATTTACCCATATGGGATTGCTTTTTAGTGTAGCGGCAATAACCTCTTTTGGAATGATGCTGATAAGTGCATCTTCAACTACTCTTGCAGTGGCGCTACGGTAACTGTTATCAAGAACTGCTAGCTCGCCGAAAATATCGCCTGAATATAATTTTGTGATTTCGACTTCTTTACCGTGATGCAATTGAAAGATTTGGACGCATCCGGCTTTGACTAGATATATCTCGCCGGAGAGATCGCCTTCTTTGAATATAATATCACCAGTATAATAGAGCTTTTCCAGTGTCATCGCTTATTCTTCTTTTTATAGTATTCCCCCTGGTTTAAGAGGGGGGAATACTTAATTTGCTTAATGTTATATTAATGAATAGGTTTGAAGATAACCATGCCTAAGGGAGGAAGCGTTATGTCGATTGAAAATGGTCTATTATGTGTGCCAAAATTGTCTGCAAGTACGCCGCCATTATTCCCTCTGTTCCCACCGCCATATATTTCGGAGTCACTATTTATGATTTCTTTATAAAAAGCTTGTTGAGGTACTCCAATGCGATAGTGTTCTCTTAGAACAGGCGTGAAATTAAATACGAATACGAGAATATCCTCCGGATTGTTACCTTTTCTTATAAACGATATAATACTTGATTCCCAATCATGGAAATCGATCCATTCGAATCCGTAATACTGGAAGTCGACTTGATGGAGCGCTGTTTCATTTTTGTATAGATTATTGATATCCTTGACGAATTTTTGCAGTTTTTGATGTGGTTCGTATTGTAATAGATGCCATTCAATGCTGGTATTATGATTCCATTCAGTCCATTGTCCGATTTCTGCCCCCTGGAAAATTAATTTTTTCCCAGGATGTCCACACATGAATCCGTGAAGTAGCCGGGCATTCGCAAACTTTTCTTCCAAATTGCCAGGCATTTTGTCAAGAATAGATCTCTTTCCATGGACCACTTCATCATGAGAAAGTACTAAGACAAAATTTTCTGTAAATGCATAGAGTAGGGCAAATGTAAGCATTTCGTGGTGATATTTTCTATGAATAGGATCTTTTGAGATGTATTCAAGGAAATCATTCATCCAACCCATATTCCACTTTAAGGAGAAGCCGAGCCCTCCTGTATAAGTTGGATGAGATACGCCTCCCCAGGCTGTCGACTCTTCCGCTATTGTTAATACTCCAGGGAAGTAGTGATGCGCAAGTTTATTGAATAATCTGATGAAATGAACAGCTTCCAGGTTCTCTCTGCCGCCAAAGTAATTAGGTATCCATTCGCCTTCATTCCTGGAATAATCCAGATAAAGCATCGATGCTACAGCATCTACTCGAAGTCCGTCTATATGATATTTGTCGAGCCAGAAGAGTGCGTTCGCTATAAGGAAGTTCCGTATTTCGTTCCTTCCGTAGTTAAATATAAGAGTACCCCAATCTTTATGTTCCCCCAGTCGAGGATCTTCATGTTCATAGAGGGGTGTTCCATCGAAATAAGCAAGTCCATGCCCGTCTTTTGGGAAATGTCCAGGGACCCAGTCGATTAAAACTCCAATGTTATTTTTATGACAGTGATTAACGAAGTACATAAAATCGTGAGGATCACCGAATCTGCTGGTTACTGCATAATAACCTGTTATCTGATATCCCCAGGATCCGGAAAAGGGATGCTCTGCGACTGGAAGAAGCTCAATGTGGGTATAACCCATTTCTAAGACATAATCCACCAGCTTATGAGCTAATTCTTTGTAGGTTAAATATCGGTTTTCTTCTTCCGGTATCCTCATCCATGAACCAAGGTGTACCTCATAGATTGAAATCGGAGCTTTCATGAATGCATCTTCTGTTCTTGCTGACATCCATTGTTCATCATCCCAGTCGAAGTTGCTAAGGTCATATGTAACTGATGAAGTTTTTGGTGGAACTTCGTTAAAATAGCCGTACGGGTCAACTTTTTCCAGCAGATGCCCTGCTTTTGTTTTAACCTCGAATTTATAGTTCATATTGTTTGTGATTCCAGGGATAAACAACTCCCAGATTCCGGAATTGCCTAATACGTTCATTAGATGATATCTGCCGTCCCAGTAATTGAAGTCGCCGATAACGCTGACTCTTACCGCGTTAGGTGCCCATACGGCAAAGTGATAGCCACTAATCCCGTTTATTGTTTTCGGATGAGCTCCAAGAATTTCATAAACCTTGTTATTATTGCCTTCTCCAAAAAGATGAAGGTCCATATCTCCGATTATTTGCGGAAAGTTATATGGGTCCTCAACCGTATACTCATCGTTGTTGTAGTTTATAATCTTAAAGAAATATTGAGGGCTTTCCTGAATGTCGACGACAACTTCAAAAAAGTTCTCGTAGTAGACAGACTGCATTTCATGGGCAACGTCAGGATTGTTTTTGTCAATTACAAATATTTGTTTAGCATCTGGTCTGTATGCTCTTATCACGTGCATACTTCTCCAGTCATATTTGATAGGATGGGCTCCTAATATATCGCTAGGCCTTCCGTGGTCAGAGTTGATGATTGATTTGACTGGTGCTAAATCAGTAGTTGGATTCATTTTGTCATCCTTCCTTACAAATATAAATTAAATTGTTATGCTTATCAATTAAGCATAAATAGATGCTTAAAATTAAATATGAGATCATCTAATATGATATCAAAAAAAACAAAATTGAAAAGTATTTGCAACACAATGATAAATGATTTATGCAATTATGGCTAGTATTCTTTTTATAAAAAAAAGATTCTGATTTTATTGGTTGTTAATATTATAAAATACAGATATAAAATCTTAAGTATATATAAGCTTATTGATTTATTTGGGGATAATAAAAATGATAAATATATCCCGGTCAGAGGACAAACTATCATTTTGAACACTATATGAGTATAATAGTCATATGAGAATTTTGGGTATAGATCCTGGAATAGCGATAGTAGGGTATGGAATTGTTAACAAAATAGGGAATAGGATCGAACCGGTTGCCTATGGTAAAATAACAACCCCGAGTAGTATTCCTGTTTCTGAGCGTTTGTATATTATTAGTCAGGAACTTGCAGTAATTATTAAAGATACTCATCCTGAGGCTGTCGCAATAGAGAAGCTGTTTTTTAACAAAAATACCAAAACAGCTATGAACGTAGCTGAGGCCCGGGGAGCAATACAGCTTACGGTGAGCATGAATGGGTTGCCTGTTAGCGAATATACGCCGTTGCAGGTGAAGCAAGCTGTATGCGGATGGGGTGGCGCCGAAAAAAAACAGGTCCAATCAATGGTGCGGGCTCTTCTTAGTTTAAAAGAGGTCCCTAAGCCTGATGATGTTGCTGATGCGCTTGCAATTGCAATATGTCATGCCGAATCATATTTATTATCACAAAAAATTAAGGAATATTTAAGATGATATATTATCTTGAAGGAAAAATTATTGAGGTTGAAATAGATTCTATAATTATGGATGTTGGAGGAATTGGCTACGAAGTGTTTGTCTCCGCTAACTTTATTAAGAGTTTACCTTCTGGCATTGATTTTACAAAAGTATACATTTATCACCATTTTCGTGAAGATGGGCAAGCACTTTATGGCTTCGTATCAAAGAAAGATAAGGAAATCTTTAAACAATTAATCAGTATTTCCGGCATCGGGCCTAAAGGTGCCATGACTATGATGTCAAACCTGGAAACTGACAGGATAATTGAAGCTATTGTAAATGGAGATGCGCTCTATCTCTCTTCTGCTCCTGGTATCGGGAAGAAGACTGCAGCTCGTCTTATCTTGGAACTCAAAGGAAAACTAGCTAATGTTTCTGCCGAATTTGAAGTTGATATCATTTCACCGAAAGATCATTTAATAACATCAATCAAAAACGATACTGTTTCTGCCCTTATGTCTTTAGGCTACAATTCTAGAGAAATCCAGAAAACACTCAATGCTTTTTCTGAGGAAGATCGTTCGGCCATTAAAAGTACTGAAGATTGTATTAAGGTAGCTTTACAGAGAATAAAGAATTATTGACAAAATCTATTCACCAAGATAACGTTTTACAAGATTTTGCAGCTTTTCTATGTTAAAAGGCTTCCTGACAACTTCTGTAATTCCGCTCTCAATACCCTGGATAATATTTTCTTCGGACGCATATGCCGTGTTGCCTAAAATAGGAATGTTTTCAAGCCCTGGTACTTGACGCATGCGTTTTGTAGCTTCCCAACCATCTAGTATCGGCATTTTGAAATCAATGATTACTAAGTTAGGGAAAACTTCCATTGCCTTTTCATAGCCTACCTGTCCATTATTGGCAGTATAGACTTCATATCCTTCCATTTCTAGAAGGAGTTTAAGCGTTTGAACGATTGACGGTTCATCATCTACGACTAGTATCTTTTTTTTCATATATCGACTTATAAACCACTCTTTTAATTTATAACAAGTATATCACAGATGTAGTGAAACAAAAATGGGGTAATAAGGGATTGTTTAGGAGGAATTTAATGAGAAGGTTTATCTGCTTATTTTATTATAGTGGTTGGGAAATGTTGACTGGCTTTGTTTTGTTCATAAATAAATATTGATTTGTTTTTGAAGTTCTACCAGATCAAAGGGCTTTTCCAGAATAGTTTTTATCCCGTTATTTAGTGCAAACTGCCTATTGTCTTCAGTTGCATACGCAGTGATCCCTATTATAGGTATATCTTTATACTCAGGATGGGAATGGATTTTTTGAGTGAGAATAATCCCGTTGGTTTCCGGAAGTTTGAAGTCCATAAAAATCAGGTCAGGTTTTGTTTCCTTCAATATTCTTATAGCCTCGTGAGCTGTCGAGGCATGAAGTACGTCGAGGTTATATTGATTGAAGAGAAACTGTAATGAGGAATGAATAGACATTTCGTCATCAATTATTAATACCTTTTTTTTCATGATTATGGTTCCTTTTTATTTTATCGTTAATCAGTTTATTTTTATTGATTACCCGTTTCTAGAATTAGCTATAATAATTTTATAAGAAAATAATAATTATTTACAAGTCCAAATTTTGTACTCGACGAAAGTGACCAAGGGTGAATAATAAGACGATGGATTCTAATCTGCGATGTCTTCCCTTATCCGGCAACTGGTCCTCTTTGGAGGTTGCAGATTGTTTCCCTGTTTTTCCCGCCCCCTGTTTTTGTTGTGCGTACAGGTGCTAAATATTGTTTGCTGTATGTGTTATAAGATGTCATAATTTATATAATTGATATTCTATAGTAGTAGCAAATGTTTAAACGGAGAATATCCTGAAATGATTGTTTCTTTTAGCTAATTGTTGAGTGTACTTGACAAATACGTTTTTAATATGAAAAAATTGAACTAAAAGGTGGGTAAAAGTGCAATACTCTATTTTAATTGTTGATGATGAACATATCATTAGACAATCTATTGAGGCAATCTTTAGCGAGGATTATGACATCTACAAAGCTTGTAGCGGTGAAGAAGCTGTAGGAATAATTCAAAAAAATCACATTGACTTAGTGCTGCTGGACATGAGAATGGTAGGCAGTATCGATGGTATCGCAACCTTAAAGCTGATCAAACAGCAAGATGCTTCGATTGAAGTAATCATGGCAACTGCTGTAAAAGATAAATATATTCTTGATGAAGCGATGAAGCATGGTGCATGTGATTATATTGAAAAGCCTTTTGATATAGATGATCTCATTAATCGGGTATATCGCATACTTTTCGAAAAAATGAAGCAGTATTAATCAGATACTCTGAAAAAATCCATTGCAGGTATGTTAATTCCCAACAACAATATTTACTAACTTATTCGGTACGACTATTTCTTTTATAACTTTTTTTTCTCCAATTGTGGTTTGGATTTTTTTACTGTTCTTTGCAATAGCTAACAGTTCTTCATTATTTGTTCCAACTGGTACTTCAGCTTTGTCCTTAATTTTACCATTCACTTGGAATACTATTGTGATTTCGTCATCTTTGGCAAGGTTCTCATCGTACTCCGGCCATGGATGGAGATACATAGGCTCATTATTCCCAAGTTGGCTCCATAATTCTTCACATAGATGAGGAATAAATGGTCCGAGGATCAGTACAAGTGTTCTAAGCGAGTTTTTAGTAAGTTCTTCCTGGTACATTAAGTTAGTAAGTTCCATTATTTTTGCTATAGCGGTATTGAATGAGAATTTATGAAGATCGTTAGTTACATTTTTAACAGTCTTATGAAGCATTGTAAGCAGTTTTCTTGTTTCTGGCTTGTCCGGAGCATTGATATTATTCTGGACGAGTCTCCATACACGGTTAACAAATCTGTAAGATCCTTCTACGCCTCTGTCGCTCCAATCCAATTCTTTTTCTGCCGGTGCTGCAAATAATATGAAAAGCCGGGCAGTATCCGCACCGTATTTTTCGAGTATTTCTGTCGGGTCAACTACATTTCCTTTTGATTTAGACATTTTAGCGCCATCTTTTATAACCATACCCTGGGTAAGGAGGTTTTTGAACGGCTCACTTACTGGAGATATTTCGCAGTCATATAAAAACTTTGTGATAAACCGGGAATATAGCAGGTGTAATATTGCGTGTTCAATGCCGCCGATATATTGGTCAACCGACATCCAATATGAAGCCATCTCTTTATTAACCGGCAAGCTGTTTTCTTGAGGACTGGTATATCGAAGAAAGTACCAGGAAGAACACATGAATGTGTCCATAGTTTCGCTTTCCCTTTGTGCAGGTTCGCCGCATATCGGGCAAGTAGTGTTTAAAAATTTATCTGAAGTTGCTAACGCCGATTTGCTTCCTACAATAGGTTGTACATCAAGTGGAAGTGTAATCGGGAGATCTTTTTCTTGTACTGGAACTATGCCACAGGTGTTGCAATGCACAATTGGAATTGGAACTCCCCAATATCTCTGGCGTGAAATAAGCCAGTCTCTGAGTTTGAAATTGACTGTCTTTTTTCCATAGTTTTTTTCTTCAATGTAATTTGCAATATTCCCAAGGGCATCTGAGCTCTTCTGTCCATTAAATGGAGTGGAATTAATCATTATTCCTTCGTTGACATAGGCTTCGGTAAGGTTTGTAGATTGCTGTCCCGTTGGACTAATTACCTCGATGATATCTATGTTATATTTTTTAGCGAAAGCAAAATCTCTTGTATCATGGGCAGGAACAGCCATAATTGCTCCGGTACCGTAATCCATGAGTACGTAGTTTGCTATGAAAATTGCTATTTTATTTCCATTAACGGGATTGATTGCGTAGCTGCCGGTAAAAATCCCTTCTTTTTCAGAGAGCTCTGAAGTTCTCTCTATTTTGTTCTGGTTTCTCATTTTCTGTATGGATTGCTCTATATCAGATTTATTTGGTTTATTATTGATGAGTTTTGGGATTATCGGATGTTCAGGTGCCAGGACCATAAACGTCATTCCGTAGACAGTGTCCGGTCTTGTTGTATATACTGTTATGCACTCGTTTTCATTTTCTACCAATAGATTGATTTCTACTCCGGTGCTTTTTCCGATCCAGTTTGTCTGCATGATTTTTACGCTGTCCGGCCATCCTTGAAGTGTCGAGATATCTTGCAGTAACCTTTCTGCGTAATCTGTTATTTTAATAAACCATTGCTTAAGGTCTTTTTGTACAACTATTGTGTCGCATCTCCAGCATTTGCCATCTTTGACTTGTTCATTTGCAAGGACCGTGCCGCATTTTTCACACCAGTTAACTGCGGCTTCTTTCTGATAGATGAGCCCTTTTTCCAATAATTTAAGGAAAATCCATTGAGTGAACTTGTAGTAATCAGGTTTGCAGGTGGTAACTTCTCGGTCCCAGTCATAGCTGAGTCCAAGTGATTTGAGTTGGTTTTTCATCCGGGCTATATTTCGATCAGTCCATTCGGCAGGATGGATATTTCTGGATATTGCCGCATTCTCAGCCGGAAGTCCAAAAGCATCCCAACCCATTGGATGTAACACGTTAAACCCGCTCATTCTTTTGAATCGCGCAACAACATCTCCTATAGAGTAGTTACGCATATGGCCCATGTGAAGATCTCCTGAAGGATAGGGGAACATTTCAAGTGTGTAGTACTTTGGCTGGTCATTGATTTCAGATTTAAAAGCGCTGGTTTCGTTCCAGAAGCGCTGCCATTTTGATTCGATGTCACTATGATTATATTTGTTTTCTGTTTCCACGCCTTAACACCGCCATTATCTTTATGTTATGATATTGAATCGATTTAATTTCTTGAGTTTATATCACAACTATTATATTATTACTTACTGAGTATAGCAAGATATGAAAGCAATGGGTCCGGGATGGTATTTTAATGATATCTGGAAAAGTTTGCCAAAACAATTCTATTATTAAATTGTTAGTTTATTCTGTGTTGGATACCCGAATGAGTCAAAAATATCTTAGCGCAATCAAGGATTTATAATGAAGAAATTAAAAATTTTAGTCGTTGACGATGATAAAAGTATTCGGCAGGTTCTGACCTTTGCCTTGCGGGAATATTATGATGTGACGGCTTTGAGTGATGGTCAAGAGGCAATTGATTGTCTATATGTTGAGCATTTTGACATCATTCTTCTAGATATACGGATGCCTCGTTTAAATGGAATTGAAGCATTAAAAATTATCCAAAAGATAGCGCCGGATACTGATGTGATAATGGTTACTGCTACAATTAATTCTGATATTACCTCAAGTACAATGAAGCTCGGTGCATTAAATTATCTTACTAAACCCTTTGAAATGGAAGATTTGTTAAAAATTTTATTCAAAATCTCTAAGAAGAAGCACATTATGGATAAAAGCAATAAGATCCAGGATCAAATTGTTGAATCAAATGAATTTGGGGAATTGATTGGTGAAAGCGTTGAAATTAAGTCAATTAGATCTTTTATCTCAGAGGTCTCCGGAACAGGATCTACCGTGTTGATTTCTGGTAATAAAGGTGCTGAGCATGATCTTATTGCTCATTCTATATATCAGAATAGTAATTATAAAGAGGCTTTTAAAGTTGTTAACTGTGCAAGTTCTTCTCAAGTTTTAGAAGAAGAGCTTTTTGGCCGTGTATTTGAAGACAAAGATTTTAACGAGATGCCGGCTATTGGATTTCTCAAGATTGGAGACGGAGGTACGTTGTATATCAAGAATATTGAGAAGATGCCTCTATTTACTCAGAGAAAAGTAGTCGCTTGGTTAGAGGATCGCTTCAAGGGCCCTGTTAATCCGGAGATTAAGATTCGGATCATACTAAGTACAACCGTTGATATTCCCGAAAATATTCAGGACAAAACTTTTGATGAGGAACTATTCCACTATATTAATGAGTCAACAATTTCAATACCATCATTAAGTATGAGAAAAGAGGATATTCCTTTAATAATTGATTATTATTTGAATAAATATAATAAGGAGTTTGGTAGCAATTGTAAAATGGCCCCTGAGGCCAGGGATATTCTCCACAATTATGAGTGGCCGGGTAATACTGCCGAAATTAGTAATGTAATAAGTAGGTTGGTGTTGATTTCTAAAGGCGAAAATATATTGTCTGCTAGAATTCCTTTAAATATAATACTTAATACGAGAAAGAGGAAACCACCTCTGAATTTTTGCTATTCTGAGCTTTTAGATAATTTCGTTGGTCATTTGGTCTCAGATTTGTATGCTGAACATAGTGGAAATAGAGAGGTAATAAGCACTATTCTTGGTGTGAGTAAGAAAAAGATCGACATAATTCTTTCAGGTATAACTTGATATTAATCAATGGTATAATAATATAGTTAGGTATCTAATTTCACAGACTTTATAAGTCATTCTTCTAATATAATTTTAATTAATATATATTATCAATAATTAATTTTCTTGAATGAAAAACTTAATATTTCGTAATTTATGTTGTGATTGTCAAATGATTGGTTTTGAAATATGAAAAAAAAAGAAACATATAAATCGTCCAAATTTGATGATCGGGAAGAAGATTCCGCAGCTCTTAAGATTTATAGGATGCTAAGCCATTATCTTAGTTTCTCAGATGAAGAAATGCCTTTTGATGACATTTTAGAAGAAGTCATTAAAATTCTGGACCTTGACAGTGCAGGTATTTTTATTTTTAACCAGGAGAAGAACCGTGTTGAAAAGACATATATCAGAAGCAAATTAGAAAACTTATATAAGAACATTAATCCCCTCGACTTTCTCCATTTTATTCAAGAGGAAAGAACCAGTATTTTAATTAAAGATGACGAAAAGCTTAGCGACTATGGTGTTAATTACCAGGATATGGGTAATGAATTTGTTGTCGTTCCGGTTTTATTGCTGAATAATATTATCGGACTGGTTATTGCCAGTAAACTTTCCTGCCGGAACATCCTTGAATATGCTAAATTACTTGAAATGTTTTCGTTGCAGTTAAGCTGGATATTGTACAATCATGATTTGAAGGCCTCATTGAATGATTCTAATGCAAGTCTGGCAATTGCAAAAAAGGAGTTGGAGGAAGCAATTGAGCGTGAAACTTCCGAGCTCATAGACAATGAAAAAAAGATTGAGCAAATACAGTCACAATTGATCCAAAGCGAAAAGTTCTCTGCGATGGGAAAGCTGATTACCGGTGTTGCTCACGAGATCAAAAATCCTATGACTGGGATTAAAGGCTATGTTTCCCTTCTTTCAAACCTGTTTGATAAGCTTGGGTTAAGAAAAACTCATAATAATTTAATAGAGGGATTGGAGATGTCAGTATCGCATTTGGAGTCTGTCGTTACTAATTTTCTTTCATATTCGAGAAAAGATGAAGGAAAATTTGAAAAGGTCAGTATTGTAGATGTATTGAGAAGGACCGAAGCTATAATTAAAAACTTTCTTCAGATTAGAAAGATTAAGCTTACCATAAAAAATGAGGAAAAATTACCCAAGATATCTGGTGACCTTAATCAGCTTGTGCAAGTGTTTATGAATCTTATTATCAATGCTGAACAGGCAATTTTCTATAATGATGGCATTATAGATGTATACTCATATTACAAGAATGACCGTGTTTTTGTTGAGGTGAGAGATAACGGAATCGGAATAAAAGAATCTGATACCTCCCGAATATTCGAATCTTTTTTTACTACTAAGGGCTTAGATAAGAGCTCTGGAATAGGTCTGTCAGTAACGAAACAAATTATCGACACCCATGATGGTACTATTGATGTGATTTCGAAAGAGATGTTAGGGACGAAATTTGTTCTATCTTTTCCTGTTGCCTATAGTTGAATGTGTTAATTTTTAAATATCATTTTTACTTAATCGTATGTTATACTTAATAAGAGAGATAGATATCAAAAACTGTTAACTTACAGTTAATTTGAAAAGCGGATTATAGACAGCTTTTTTTTTATTAATCTATATTCATAATGAAATTAGCTTTTTTTAAAAAAATTTGATATTATATTTAGTAGATAATTTTAAGGTAATTTTATTTAAAGGTAACGTTAAAGGAGATATAAATGTCTGTACAGAAAGATTTAGTTATATCAGAAATTGAACAACTTGTTGTATTTGACTTGGCTGGTGAACAATATGGAGTCGATATTCAATCAGTTCAAGAAATCATTAGAAT
This sequence comes from Candidatus Margulisiibacteriota bacterium, assembly GCA_003242895.1. Taxonomy (NCBI): domain Bacteria; kingdom Bacillati; phylum Candidatus Margulisiibacteriota; species Candidatus Margulisiibacteriota bacterium. Next base: position 570 of record QKMY01000080.1, on the reverse strand, counting down.
GCAAAATATAACTAAAGTTCCTAAAACACAAGAATTTGTCGAAGGTATAATTAATCTTCGAGGTAAAGTAATTCCTGTGCTTGATCTAAGAAAACGGTTTAGTTTAGATGTTACACAAATGAGCGCTGAAACAAGAATTGTTGTCATCGAGATAACCGGTATTGTTATTGGAATGATTGTTGACGCCGTTTCGGAGGTTTTGAGAATCCCTCATTCATCTGTCGAACCGCCATCCCCTATAGTAGCAAATATAGATTCGGACTTTATAAAAGGTGTAGGCAAGCTGGATGATCGTCTTATTATTATTCTGGATGTTCACAAAATATTTAGTAATCAGGAAAAAGATCATTTACATGAAGTGGCAAATAAGCGGGCCATGCAAGCGAAAGAGGCTAAAGAACTAAAAGGATAAAAAAAGTATTTACATTAAACTATAAAATGAGGGCATACCAATTGGTATGCCCTCATTTTATGTGCGCCCAGCATGGGCGCTTTCTAGTCGGTGAAAGTCCGATATGGGGGTTGATAGTGCCAACCATTAGCTCAAGACAAGGGTGTCCATCGTGAGGT
>QKMY01000079.1 GCA_003242895.1 Candidatus Margulisiibacteriota bacterium | reverse complement strand
AAGCATTGTTGCTCTTCGAGCTCGTTATTTATCTAATGAATGGGATTATGTCGTCGATAATTACTTAAAAGTCGCTTAACCCACCGAAAGTATCTGCACCCTATCGACAGGCAATCGCATACTTAGTCGATATCCTGTTAATTAGCATATCAACTCCTGTCATTCCAGCATGTTTTTAGCAGGTACGACAAACCGTCAGCAAGCGATTGCCCTGCAATATTGATCTCAGTTGGCCTGCGAAATGACCTCGAATTAAAAGGAAGATGGTCAGTGCCGATTGTTGTTTAAGTTGATTACAATAATATAATCAAAATAAACATTGATTGTATAAATGAAAGGTGTAAAATAAAAAGGACTGTTATATTTTGATTAATGAAAGTACTGTTATGCACGAGATGAGTATCGCTCAGAATATCATGGATTTGTGTTTGGAAGAGGGTAAAAAGGCGAAAGCTGAAAAAATTATCAAGATTAATATCCGAATCGGAAGACTTACAGGGATTGTCAGTGACTCGTTGACTTTTTGCTTTGATATTATGAAAGAAGGTACGATTGCCGATAATGCTGAGATGATGATAATTACCAATCCTGTCAGGCTTCGATGCAAAAAATGTGAAACTGAGTATGTTGTGGATGATCTTCCTTGGATGTGTGCGAATTGCGATTCGTTGAGATATTCAATTATTAGTGGAAATGAATTTTATATTGAAAGTATTGAATTAGAATAGCTCATCTTAGCTGGTGAGAGAATGAGGTTGTATAATGGAAATTAAAGTTTTAACAAATGTGCTCAAGGCAAATGATGCGCTTGCAGAAGAGAATCAGGAGTTTTTTAGAAAACAAGGGATGTTTGTCTTGAATCTCATCAGTTCTCCGGGAGCCGGGAAGACAACTGTTCTTGAAAAAACATTGGAATATGCGCAGAAGTCGCTGTTGAAAATTTCTGTTATCGAAGGAGATATTGCTACAACGCTTGATGCTCAGAGGATCGGCAAATTCGAACGGCCTGTTATGCAGATTAATACCGGTGGCGGATGTCATCTTGATGCAAATCAAGTAAAAAAAGCGATTCAATCAGGATTTATCTCTGATGATACGAATTTGTTAATTATTGAGAATGTTGGGAATCTGGTATGTCCTGCTGAGTATAATCTTGGAGAGGATTATAAAGTTGTGGTGCTGAGCGTTGCCGAAGGGGATGACAAGCCGGTCAAATATCCTTCAATTTTTACTAAAGCGCATGTGGTTATTATTAATAAGATCGATTTGCTGGGATTATGCGATTTTGATTTGGAGAAGGCCAAAAAGGATATTACTCAGCTTAATCCGGAAGCTATTATCTTCGAGATATCTGCTCGCAAAGAGACTGGGATCGATACATGGATTAACTGGTTAGAAACTCATATTAATGTCCCGAATAGCATATAACATCGAAATTTCCGGAATTGTCCAAGGGGTAGGGTTCCGCCCGTTTATATACCGTTTGGCTAATTCATTAGGTATTGCCGGATATGTAGGTAACTCTTCCAAGGGTGTTTTTATCCTGGCTGAAAGCGAACCGGAAATCCTTACGATATTTCTTGATAAAGTGCAAAATGAAAAGCCTGCAATTGCCTTTATCGATTCACTGGAAGTCCAAAGTACATCCAGTTCAGGATATAAAGAATTCTCAATAATAAACAGTAAAACAGATAACGAAAATAAAATGTATATTTCGCCGGACCTTTCAACCTGTAAAGATTGCCGGGACGATCTCTTGAATGAACAGAACCGCCGGTATCGTTATCCATTTACAACCTGTACCTATTGCGGCCCGCGGTATTCAATCATTGAACATATTCCTTATGATAGAGTAAATACGACCATGAAGTCGTTTCCAATGTGCCCGCTATGCCAGGCTGAGTATGATACTCCTTCTGATAGGAGATATCATAGCCAGCCGAATGCGTGCCCGGTATGCGGACCTGTATTGGCATTATATAATTCGGCTCAAGGGCGCATTGAAAATGTTGTTGACCCGATCGGGGTTGCAATACAACAGCTAGCATTTGAAAAGATTGTTGCAATAAAAGGCTTAGGTGGGTATCAATTATGTTGTGATGCTCGAAGTCATGATGCGGTGAAGAACTTGCGGGAACGCAAATATCGAGAAGATAAGCCTTTTGCAATTATGTGTAAAGATATCGGGACGGTGACAAGATACTGTTATATTTCCGAAGCAGAAATGCTTCTGCTTTCTAGTGCTCAGAATCCAATTGTTCTTTTGCAAAGAAGAGAATCTGCCGATATCGCTTCGAATGTATCGGTCGACAATAATTCGCTTGGTGTGATGCTGCCATATACGCCTGTCCACTTGTTATTAATGGAACAGATTCCGGTACTGGTTATGACCAGCGCTAATATTTCCGAACAGCCGATCATTAAAGATGATGCTGTTGCGTTGGAGGGCCTAGCTTCTATTGCTGACTATATTCTGGTCCATAATAGAGAGATTTCTAACCGAATCGATGACTCGGTATTCAAAGTAATCAATGAAAAGCCACAGGCGATACGCCGTGCACGTGGATATGTCCCTGGAATTATCAAGCACAAGGGTTTGAAAAAAACCATACTTGCTGTTGGTGCTGAGTTAAAAAATACTTTTGCAATTAACAGAGGGGATACTATTTTTGTCGGACCTCATATCGGAGATTTGAAAAATATAGAAACGTTCCGGTTTTTTAAAGAGAGTATTTTGGATTATCAACGGAAATTCGGACTGGTTCCTGATATCCTGGCCTGCGATAAGCATCCTCAATATCTTTCTTCCGAATGGGCCAAAGGAAAGGAACTTCCTGTCATCGGGATTCAGCATCACCATGCTCATCTTGTGAGCACCATGGCGGAGAACGGTATTGACGGGCAGGTAATCGGCATTGCCATGGATGGGACGGGATACGGCGATGATGGCGCCATCTGGGGGTGTGAGAGTGGGATTGTTTCGTACTCGAAGTTTGAACGGAAAAGCCATCTTGACTACTTCCGGCTTCCCGGCGGCGATAAATGCAGTGATGAAGTATATCGAACAGCGCTTTCGTTGATTGTTAATTCTTTAGGAGCTTGCGATTTGCGACGGTTTGATTTTCTTCGTGATATTAAGCAGGAAACACTCACCATCTTAACTCAGATGATAGAGAAACGTGTTAATTCTCCAGATACTTCCAGTATGGGTAGATTGTTCGATGGCGTATCTGCGTTGTTGGGACTTGGTAATCATGCCCGGTACGAGGCTGGTGCTGCGATTATCCTTGAGAGTATTGCTGATAAAGCGGTGGTGGATGACTACCCGGTTGAAATAATATGCAAAGACAACTATTATATATGGGACTGGAAAAATATCATAAGATCCATTCTTGAGGAAGAGGCGAAAGGGATCCCTTCATCGATTCTCAGTGCGAAATTTCATAACACTGTTGTCAGATATATCCTGAAAATCAGTGATATTTTACGCACTGAAACGGGGCTTGATCGTGTGGTTTTGTCAGGGGGAGTTTTTTTGAACTCTCTTATCAGCAGTAAATCAGAAGAAGCGTTAACGAGAAAAGGGTTTAAGGTCTATTTACAACGTATACTTCCTCCGGGAGACGGGGGACTTGCTTTGGGTCAATTAATAATTGCGAATGAGGTGATGTAGTATGTGTCTAGGGATACCGGCAATGGTTATTGAAAAAGGCGATAATAATAGTGCGATAGTATCTGTTCAGGATATAAAGCAAAAAATCAGTATCGCTTTGGTTGATGTTAACATCGGAGATTGGGTCCTTGTTCACGCCGGATTTGCGATTAATAAACTTGAGGAAGCTGATGCGCAGGAAACACTTCAGATACTCAAGGAATTAGAAATATTGTAATTATTTTTGAATTGCGGAAAGGTATAATGATGGAAGAGACTATATTGCTTTCTCACGGCAGTGGGGGAAAGATGATGCATCGACTGGTCAATGAAATTGTTAATGAGTATTTTTCCAATCCGTTATTGAATAAGCTTAATGATTTTGCCTTATGTTCGGCCGGAGAGACAATCGCTGTATCGACGGATTCTTTTGTTGTCAGCCCGTATTTTTTCCCTGGCGGCGATATCGGTAAACTTGCAGTCTGCGGAACCGTGAATGATGTGGCGGTGAGTGGCGCGGAGGTTAAGTATCTTACAGTTGGTTTTATTATCGAAGAAGGGCTTTTAATGAAAGACCTTCGGCGAATATGCGGTTCAATGAAAAAGTCAGCTGATGAGGCTGGTGTCATTATTGTTACCGGAGATACAAAGGTAGTTGAAAAGGGTGCTGCTGATGGTATTTTCATTAACACCACCGGGATTGGCATAAAGAAATCAAACTATCTGATTGGTGGAGAGTATGTTCATCCAGGAGACAATGTTATTGTTTCCGGTACTATTGGGGACCATGGGATCGCTGTTATGAGCTTGCGTGAAGGCTTGTCTTTTCAGACAACCCTGGAGAGTGACTGTGCTCCTCTTAATAACATGATCTCAGAGATGCTTGCTATTTGTAGCGGTATTCGTTGTATGAGGGACCCTACCCGGGGCGGAGTTGCTACAACTCTCAATGAGATTGCGCAGCAATCTGCTGTTGCTATTACTATCTATGAAGAGCAATTGCCTATAAATCCTCAAGTCCAAGGTGCCTGTGATTTGCTGGGCCTAGATCCTCTTTACGTGGCAAACGAAGGAAAACTACTTATCTTTGTAGATCCCGAAGAAACTGAAAAAGTTTTAGCGGTGCTAAAAAAATCCCCTTATGGGAAAAATGCCGCATTAATCGGAGAAGTTTCTACTGGTGAGCCTATTGTTAGCATTAAGACCTTTCTAGGCAGCCATCGGATCGTTGATGTCCTGTCTGGTGATCAGTTACCGAGAATCTGTTAGTCCTGTTAGCCTGTTTTTTTCAAAATAATCCGCCGTTCGTGATCTATTCGGCCAGCTTTATCTATCTTGGAAAGTCCGCAATGAGCCCCAAATGAGCCCCCAAATATTTGCAACTATCCGCTAAAAGGATCGATACATAAACAGAACTAAGAAAGGTGCTAAATTATAATGTTACAGCTAAATAATTTGGTTTTTATCGTTAGTTTATTCAGATTTGTGACAGAGATCATTGTCGTATATTTAAACTATAGTCTTCGTATGGCATATAAACATCTATGGCTACTGGAATGCTATAAGCTATAGTAATAACTTGAAAGGCGAAAAGCCCTGGAAGAGGGATTGCCAAATAATGAAAAAGATCCTTGATTTTTCGAGATATGAAATTTGTTCCAAGTAATTCGAAAGGAGGCGGGACAGGGATCGTTTTGTTTACCTTGTACCCGCATTCCAATAATACATTATGGATGGAAGAATATGTGAATAAACGCTTATGGTCGATATCTAAGATACCGCGATCAGCGTAATTAAATCTGCCCAGCAGCATATTGATCCTTATTATGAAAAAGGCAGTGTTCGGGATACTTATAATAAACAACGCATTATCAAGCAGCGGGTGTTTTTTGAGTTTGATAAGCAGGTCTTCGGGTTCCTTCAGATGTTCCAGTATTTCGAGTAGGCATACCATGTCGTATGGCTTTCCGGTTAGCTTATCCCAGTCAAAACTTTCAATATCAGCTTTATAGAAATTGTCGTAATAATTCTCCTGACGGTCGTTCCGGTCGATTCCGGTTATTTCTATGCCTTGCTTTTTGAGAGGTTCGGTTAACGGTCCTATTCCTGCTGTAATATCCAGTATTCTTTTTGGTTTTTTCGTGCTTATGATATCGAGAAGATGATGATGGGTAGAGTATTTGAAGGGTCCCTTTTTTTTGTAAGCAAATTGCTTACTTCCTCGAAACTTTAAACTGCAGCCGATACCTAAGATCTGTAAACGGAATTTTAGCGATATCTTGAGGATATTTAGTCCGTATTTAATTAAATTAACATGGCATATTTCGTCTCCGTATCTGGGAACAATCGGGAATTCTGTGATTTTTTTGTTGAGTATTTTGGCTTGGAGCAAAATATCAGTATCAAAATCAAAATCACTTGAGTTTAATTCAAAAGGGATAGCTTTTAGAAAAGAAATTGCATATGCCCGATAACCGGTATGATATTCGGAGTAGTTAGTGCCAGTGAGCGCGTTTTGTATTTTGGTGAGCAGTATATTCGAAAAAAATTTGTATATCGGCATGCCGCCGCGGAGTGCGTTTTTTTTCTCAAGCATTCTTGATCCTAAGATGACATCGGGAGCATTTTTGGAATGTGCAACGAAGGCCGGCAGTTCTTCCGGGGGGTACTGTCCATCAGCGTGTAATAAGATGACATAATCAAAATTATTATCGCAGGCATAACGATATCCTATTTTTTGATTGCCGCCATATCCTTGATTAACCTTTGTCCTGAATATGTTGAAATGCTTGAAGCCCAATTTCTTGCAGGTCTCAAAGGCTATTTTTGAAGTTGCATCGCTGGAACAGTCATCGCTTATCAGAATGGAGTATTTCGGGTTATTCCGATAATCGGCAGGAATTCTTTCCAATACACCGCTAATATGGTCCTGCGCATTGTATGCAACGATGTAAATAAGGTATTTCATATTCCAATTATACCTGAAAGGCCCTGGTTTTGTTCTTTCAGGATTTTTATTTCAGCATGTTTGTTTTCCTCTTCTAGTACCCGCAGTATTTCCTTTAATAACGCTGCTGAAGTAAACGCCGGGATATCATTTTGAAGCACAAACTGGTATGAACAGTTAACATAACTTTTTGTGTCCCAGAAATGATTAGGAAAATCTCTGCATAACTGCGGTCTTTTTTTGTGAATCGCGCATTTTCTGTCAGTTGTTAAATGTTTACAGTTGAATAGCCAATTGCCAAATTCATTTGTTGCGGTATGTACCCAGTTTTTACATCGAGGATCTATTATCAGTAATTGGTTCAATAGCGACTGAGAATTAATCTGTTTACTAAAATAGGATAGGGTAACGTTTTGGCAGCATGTGTCTTGCCCGTTACAAGAATTACAGTCACCCTGCCGTTCAAAGATGATAGCGTCAAATATACTGTTGATGATTTTTGCTTTACTATCCGGGGTCAGGTTACTGCATTCATAGGCTTTTTCATAAAATGACATAGCCTCTTTTCGGTTTTCAAGCTCCTTGTGCATCTGCGCGATGTTAAGCATTAATTGGCTGTCATTGGGGAGAAGCGATACTGCAAGTAAAAATGTTTCCAATGCTTTTTCGCAGTTTCCCATTTTATAGTGCATTATTCCTTTTGCTTTGTACGCCCCGCCGTCATGCTGATTTGCTGACAGGTATTTGTCTATATATTTATAACACAGATCATATTTTCTTTTTAAAAACAAGCTGTACATTAACTCGTGCCCGTCCCAGTGAGATGAAAAATTCTCTAATACATAATCAAAGATCTGTTCGAAATAGTGCGCACTTTTCGAGTAGTTTTCTTTCTTGAAGTAGATGATAGCTGTAAGAAATAGTATCTGAGCTTTTTGGTCTCCTGCAATATCCTCGATTGATTGTGTAAATTTAAGCGCTTTGTTATATTCCTTGTTTTCAATCATTCTTTTAGTCTGGTTGATAATATCAGAGATTTCCATAATTCGCGGCCTTTCTTTCCTTTTAATAGTATTATTGTAGACAAATAAATGGGAAAATTCCAGTATAACCGGACTTTTTATTGCCATGCCAGTAAAAGAATCGCCTTGAGCTTTACGGAAATAGCTTCGTTCCATATTTCTTTTACGGAGGTTTTTTTGTGAAATGAGAGGTATGGCAAACATTAATCTTCTATAATGAACTTAAAGGGTTTATCCAGGAGAAACGCAACCGGTCTGCCTTTATACCTGAGGGGTTCGAATTTCCAGTGTATGATAGCTTTTTTCGCAGCGGTAATAAACCCGAATTCGTCGTTGCCTTCGAGGACCTTCAATTCTTCGATTTTTCCTTCTTCATTAACGAGCATTTGTATTTTAATGTGCCCTGAGATGGCGTGCTCTCGCGCAAAGGGAGGGTATTCCGGCTGAGAACCATACAACAATAATGGCACCGAGGGGAGTTGTTCGGCGGGAACGACAATTCTTGCCGGAGGTGCAGTACTATCCTCTCCTGATGGTTGCATTTGCGGCTGCGCAACCGGCAGATCTTTACTGCTGCCAATAGAAATAATATCCGGGTTGTTGGCCTGAGCTTCCTGCCGACCCTCTCTTGTCTGAGATTGTACTGCTTTATCAATTTCGGCAATTGTTTTGGGGTGGGCTTTCGGGGTGGGCTGCTTTGGTTTGGCAGGGATTTGAGTGGTAATCTCGTTTGTTCTCAGTTCGTTTAAGACAATCGTAGTACTCTCGATGACGTAAGTATTTTTTTTGTTATGCTGGTTGGAAAGACAAAAGAGCAGAAAAATTATTAACAATGCTGAGAGGAATGCAGACTTTTTCATAGTTTCTTTTTTGAGGCGATAGAGAAATTTGTCGCTCCCGCATCCTTGCTTATGTCGATAACATCCAGCAGATATTGTGTTTTGGTGTCTCTATCCGGATTGAGGACAAGTACCGTATCTTTATGTACTAGTATTTTCTGTTGGATAAGCTGATGGAGTTGTGGTCCGGTTATCGGGGCGCTCTCGTAAAAATAACTCCCGTTCTTGTCGATATATACATCAAGCTGGACTAACTTGGTTGACTCGACATGTTTCGATTGCGGTGCGTTGACCGGTATCCCGGTTTTTGCGAAGGTGGTAGTGACAATAAAAAAGATAAATAATATGTACGTAAGATCAACCAGCGGGGTAAGGTCCACCCATCGTCGTTGCCGAACTACACGGAATTCTTCGTCAAACATGATTAACCTTTCTGTTTATGTAATCGGGACATGAAGATTAGCATAGTTGCCGTGCGCTTAAGGTCCAGTACAATCTGATCAACCATGATCGATAGGTGATTATGGAAATAGAGGGTAGGTATTGCTGCTGCAAGGCCGGTCTGTGTACTTACCAATACTTCCGATAGGCCTCGTGCTACAGCCTGCGCATCTCCGGTGCCGACCATCGCGATATCATTAAACACTGAGATCATTCCTGTTACAGCTCCTAGCAGGCCCATCAGCGTCATTAATCCGGCAAATGTGCTGATTGTTGGTAAATGTTTTTCCAGATCGATCATTTCTTCGTAAATCAGCTCTTTTAACCGATCCTCGACTAAGGATTCTTCGTGGTGTATATAATAGATGCCTTTTTCCAGTAATCGAGGGATAGCTCCGTTTTTATTCGCGACGAGTTGTTCGGCTTCTTCGAATTTCCCTTCTTTTAACAGTTCCCGCACTTTATCTATCAATCCCTTAAAGCTGCGGTTCCTTCTCAGCGCGAAATATCTGTCAAAGCTGAAGGTGAAGGCAAGGAAGGTTATCATCAGTAACGGGTACATTACTATTCCGCCTTTGCTGATAAACTCTAATATATTAATATTCATATTAATTCTCCTCGAAATTAGAAAATATACTTCATACCCGCGATCGGCAGCAGGCTAAACATTATAACTTTTTTATCGGAATAATCGTCATTCCAATTATAACCGGATTAATTTCGTTTTGACAGTTCGTTTGATTTCTTCTTCGAATGATTATTTTTCTGTAAAAAAATGCAGTTGTTGTATTGAAGATTATGCTTTGAATAATAGCTGTTATGTTTATATAATACGAACGAAAATTATATCAATTTAACTGATTGTTATGGAGGGTTCGGATAATGACAAAAAAATTATTACAAATTGCCGGACAATTAGTAGTGATTTTATTGTTGATCTTATCTTTTTCAATCCTTTATAATGAATTGAGAAATTACACCTACAGCGATTTCCTTCATGCTTTAACCAGTATTTCCGGGAGCAGAATTTTTTTTGCTGCTTTGTTTTCTCTTCTCAGTTATTTGCTATTGACCTTTTATGATGTCGTTGCCTTATATTACATCCGGCATCCGTTAAACTATGGTTATATTGCCTTCGCATCCTTTATCAGCAATGTTTTCAGTATCAATATAGGGTTGTCGATTTTCAGTGTCGGCGCAGTTAAGTTCCGGTTTTATTCTGCTTGGGGATTTAACAATTCGGAGATAACAAAAGTTATCACTTTTAGTGTCGTTACCTTTTTAGTCGGATTGCTTACCGCGAGCGGTATCGTTTTTGTGCTGAGTCCTCAAGACTCGTCTATGCTGGAGCGGTTGCCTTTTACAAATATACGGCTTCTGGGCATAGTGCTTTTATCAATAGCCATGGGTTACTTTGGCTTTATCGTTTTCTATCGGAAACCAATAACTTGGGGAAATAGGGAGCTGATTTTGCCATCCATAAAACTGGTAGTGCTACAATTTCTTCTGGGAGTAGGGGATTTTTTGTTTGCGGGAAGTGTTCTTTACGTTCTGTTGCCTTCGTATACTGACCTTTCTTATCCTGCTTATCTCGCTATTTTTTTGCTGGCGCAAATTGCCGGAATTGTCAGCCATGTTCCGGGAGGGCTCGGGGTATTCGATACGCTCATTCTTTACATGCTGTCCTTTTATTTGCCTGCACCGGTAATTATCGGGTCATTATTGTTGTACCGGATAATCTATTTTATTATTCCTTTAGCGATAGCATCTATCTTGGCAGGCATTTATGAAGTCCGTACCCGACTATAGATTTCGGTTCCGACAGATGCGGTTTGGGTGTAATAATTTATTACGAGAATAACGATATTTTCCTGTTTTATTAATCACCTTTATCGTGTATGTTGGCTGCCATAAATTATATTCAAAAGGGGGTATGGTTATGGATGTTCAAAATTTTCTCAAGTCTATAGCAGAAAGTTTGCAGGATAGTGCCAGTGTAAAAAAAGTATACGGAGATCCTATTGAAGCGCATGGGAAAACGATTATTCCGGTAGCTAAGATCGGCTATGGTTTTGGCGGAGGCGGGGGTACAAATCCTAATAAGGCAACTGAAGTCCAGGAACCGTCTTCCGGTGGCGAAGGCAGTGGCGGCGGTGGATGTTTGGGCGTTAAGCCGGTCGGGGTCATCGAAGTTACTGACAAATACACCAGGTTTGTTCCGGTCATGGAATATGCGCATCTTCTCATGGCAGGAGTATCCGGGTTTTTTATTGCCATGATGATGCATAAACGTCATCATAAATGCAAGTGCGGGCATTGTAAATAATACTACGATTTTCGAATACAGTTTTCTGTCGTAAATCATAGGGTAGTGAATTTTTTACAGTATCTTGAAAAAAATTATCTGAGTTTAATCGAAGCCTTAATGAAGAAGGTGTGAAGAAATAACTTTTTGACTATAAAAGAATATTCTCTTTCTTATATGATAAATGGGTGAGTGGTGCAAACTACTTACTCATTTGTTTTTTTGTGTTAACCAATCGTCGAATTTGTGTGCAGGCTGAAAACTTTGATCAGCTCTGAACTTTGGGATATTTTTGATACAATAATATAATGTATTGTCTTGTTTACTTTGGGGAGCTTAGGCTATAGACTTAGGCTTCGTTGCATATTAGGTGTGGTGAAGGTATGGCTCAAAAACGACATTTATTTTCTGCAAATCAAGTATTTGTCTTAGGTTTCTTATCAACAATATTTATTGGCGCATTATTATTGATGCTCCCGTTTTCACAAGCGAAGCCTGTTGTTTGGATTGATGCCTTGTTTACGTCTGCGTCAGCTACCTGTGTAACCGGGCTGGCTACGATCGACATATCTACTGCCTTAACGCTATGGGGAAAAATAATTGTTTTAATGCTTATACAAATTGGTGGATTGGGCATCATGACCTATTCGGTATTTTTTGCCTTGTTGTTGAAGAAAGAAATCCAAGGGAAGACCTCTACACAGCTTCAAAGCCTGATGGACATTAACGATGTCAATCAGCTACGCGCTATAGTTATTGCTATAATAAAATACACCGCAATTATCGAGATCTTTGGCGCTACTATTTTATATAATTCAAGCTCTCTTCAGCATTTTGGGATGCTTAAAAGAATGTTTTATGCAGTTTTTCATTCTATTTCTGCGTTCTGTAATGCTGGTTTTGGCCTGTTCTCAGATAGTTTAGCCGGCATACAGTCTCCATTGTTCCTTCTTTGTATTTGTTTGTTAATTATATTGGGTGGTTTGGGCTTTGAAGTTCATTTCGATTTAAAGTCATTTAATATTTTAAAACCTATAAAATCGATCAAAAAACTTAATGTCCATTCAAGGATTGTTCTTACTGTAACCTTTTGGTTGCTAGTTGTCGGTACGGGACTGGTGTTTTTCCTCGAGTATTTTGGTGCATTGGCAGGCTTTTCACTCGGGAATAAGTTGCTTCATTCATTTTTCCTTTCTGTGTCGAGCAGGACTGCCGGTTTTAATACTCTATCTATCGGCATGCTTCACCTCCCGACAATTTTTATGTTATTTATTTTCATGTATATCGGGGCGTCTCCCGGATCAACCGGAGGCGGGATAAAAACCTCGACCTTCGGAATCTTGTGGCTTAAAGTAAGGCAAATACTTTTAATGAAAAAAGATGTTGAAGCCTTTGGCAGAAAGATACCTGAGAGTAATGTTACCAAAGCCCTGGCTGTTTTGTTTCTATCTTTAATGATACTCTCTGTTTTTATTTTCCTTCTTTTGATTGTTGATAAAGAGCATAGCTTGCATGAATTAATATTTGAAGCTATTTCAGCCTTTGGAACAGTAGGGTTGTCAACTGGAATAACGCCTATGCTTAACGAACACGCAAAACTGATTATTATATTGTTGATGTTGGTTGGAAGAGTTGGTCCACTTACATTGGCTTATTCGTTAACCAGAAAACAAAAGCAAATAAAATATTCTTTACCTGAAGAGAAAGTTTTAGTAGGATGAGTAGTTAGAATATTTACAATTAATCTTAGCTTGCCAGGAGGTAACAAATGACATCAAGGCGTGTTGCAGTTATTGGACTCGGACAATTTGGTTTTAAAGTCGCAACAACACTCTCTCAAAAAGGGAATGAGGTAATTGCGCTAGATATCGATCCTGAAAAAGTCGATGATATTAAAGATCTGGTTTTCCAGGCTTATACCGTTGACTCAACTGACGAAAAGGCACTATGGGCGATAGGGCTTGATAAGGTGGATATAGCCATTATTGCTATCGGTGATAATATCCAGGCAAATCTGTTAACTTCAGCCTTAGTTAAGAACATGAAGGTTGATAAGATATTGGCCCGGTCCGTTACTAACGTTCAACAGCAAATACTTAAATATATCGGTGTTGATGAAATAATAAATATAGAAGAACAAATGGGAATAAATATAGCAAACACAATCGCAACTATTGATGTGGAAAAGTATCTGGAGATATCTCCCGGACATAGTTTGATTGAGATATCTGCTCCTCCATTCTGTATTGGAAAAAAGATCGGCGAGATCAATTTCAGGAAAAACTACAATATAAATGTTATCGCAATAAAAAGTAAAATACCAAGTGTAAGCGAAATGGGAGAATCTATTTTTGAAGAAGTGATAAATGAAGTCCCAGGTGCAGACGATGTGATAAACGATAATGACATTCTTATGATAATAGGATCAGACGAAAATATTAATAATATCAAAAAAGGAGACTAACATGTTCTCGTCCAAAGTTGCGACTAAAGCAGGGATTAATAACCGGGTTTTTTTCCTGACCAAAAAAATATTTGTCAGTTATATTTCTATTTTTATTTTATTTTCAATGGTTTTTATGTTTTTTTTATATTCATCTTTTTCTGCATATCAAAAATTAGGCCTTATATCTACTGTTGAGGTACAGAATAATATTTCATTGATAGCTGTAAACAAAGAAATAATCCTCCCTCTTATTGTTCAGTTGGTACTTCTGTTTTTTTTAATAATTGTGATAACCTTACTTGTTATCGTGTTTATAATAAAGCAAATTAGAGATCCTCTCGTGGCATTTATTGTAGACCTGAAGAAAATCACAGGGACAGGTAATTTTGTTGATCGATTCGACTGCTCGTCTTCATCAAGAATTATAAATAACCTGGCAACTGCACTCAATGCCGCTTTTGACAGGATGATAGAGTTCGATCAGCTTAAGGCTAACAAAATTGCCACGACCTCTAATATCATCAGGGATATAATTAATGATGTCGATGAAGGTATATTAATAATTGACAAAGGCAAAATAATCACAGCAATCAATGGGGCTGCAGAGAAATATTTGAAAATTAATTCAGGAGAAGCCAATAATAAAAGTGTTTTCCGATATATGAACAATGAAAAGCTTTTTAGCTTTATTAATAAAGCGATTAATGAAGGCTCCAATATAATTAACGAATCGATTGAGTATAGAAAAGGCGATACCCTTTGTTTTGACGTTATCGGCTATGTTGATAAATTTAAGCGTTCTTCGGGAGCTATTATTGTTATAAAAGGGAAGAAAAATCTCCAACCTTTTCCATCAGTAGCATATACTAATAGCTAGCGGTTAGTTAGATTTTTCCGGATAGCCCTTTTGCCCATTTTTCAATCTCAGTCCAGTTACGATGGTCACTTTCTTTCGCACCGAGCAACCTGCACATGATCCTTTCGAAAAAGTTCAATGCGGCATAGTCAATTTTGCCTCCGGTAACTGTCGTATCTATCGGTTTGACCAGCTCTCTAAATGGGTTCATGCTTCCGTCCGCTTCAGTAAAATTCTTGGTGGGATTATCGCCATAACGTCCGCTGACTACGAAGTAGGCCATTGGTACTTTACTTAACGATGTTTTGTGCTTGGTTACGAAGTTGAGTGATTCCGGTAATACTTTGCCCACGTAGATGGCACTGCCAACGATGATTGCATCATATGAGCCTACATCACTGACCTCTTTGACATTTTTTACTTCAGAGGCGAATCCGGATTCGTTCAGAACTTCAGATATCTTTTGGGCAACTTCAGTTGTTGATCCGTATTTGGTGGAATACGCGACTAAAACCCTTTTTTTCATAGAGGTGTTCCTTTCTGCAAGATTGCTATTCGTAGTTGCAGCTATGGTAATTGCTGATAATGATAGAACAATAATCAATACGATACGTCAGTTCGATATAAGCTGTCTTTGTTAGTTACATGTTACGAGTGATCGGTGAGGGGGAACTTGTCTCCGATAGATTTTTTCCTGTCACTACAAAGTATCCCTCTCTTATGTCGAACTCAGGGTATTTATTAATAAAAATTATTACCTGTTCCTTAGTTTTGACAATAATCTTATAATTTCGAGATAGAGCCAGACGAGCGTTACCATCAAGCTGAATGCTCCATACCATTCCATATATTTCGGCACTCCGCTTGCGGATAGGGTTTCGATAACATCAAAATCGAGGATCAGGTTGAGGGCTGCTATTGCAACAACAAAGAGGCTGAATAGTATGCCAATTGCGCCATTCTGATAAATAAAGGATACTTTTATTCCGAACAAACTCAATATGAGATCAGTTATATAAACGAGCGCAATTCCTCCGGTAGCAATAAATACAGCTAGCCGGAATTTTTCTGTTACTTTGATAATTCCTGTTCTATATGCTGCTAACATTACGAAAAGCGTTCCGAAGGTTAAGCTTATAGCTTGGAGCACGATGCCAGGATATTCCAGTTCCATATATACCGATAATCCTCCGAGTGCAAATCCTTCGAGAACGGCATAGAGAGGTGCTGTGACGGGGGCCCAGTTTTTTTTGAAAATAGTAATTAGTGCAACAATAAATCCGCCGATCATGCCAACGAGAAATAATGACATGAGCGTTGGATTAGACCATATCCACCATGAGCTTAGGGCAGCTAATGCCAGTAGAATGAAGGATTTATTTGTGGTGCCTTCAATGCTCATTTCTTGTAAAGGGTCAAAAGATCGAGTGCTCGGCACTAAGTCTCCTTGTAATGCCGGATTGCCTGTTCTAATCATGAGTAACACCTCTTTCTCATTAATGCTCGCTATACTATAGCTGTTTTAGTCATATGTAAACTATCTCTTGAGCTCCACAAACTCGCCATCTGTCGCAGCATATCACTAACGACACGTGTCAAATCAAATTAAAACCTGACCGTAGGAGACAGCTTACAATCCTTGACAGACCAGGATACAGCGTTTAGAATTTTATCGTACTTATTTTGGGTGAATAATAATTCCTTACTGGTATATCGGGTGCGAAATGAGGACAATAATCCTCTTGACCATATCAAATATATTCATGACATTTGCCTGGTATGGCCACCTGAAGTATAAGCATTCACCGTTGTGGATCGTTATTCTTGTCAGCTGGCTGATCGCGTTTGCTGAATATTGTTTTCAAGTGCCGGCGAACAGAATCGGGCATGGAACGTTTACGGCAGCACAACTGAAAGTCATTCAGGAAGTTATTACCCTGGTTGTGTTCTCCGGGTTTTCTGTTTTTTATTTGAAAGAGCAGTTCCGATGGAATTACCTCGTCGGATTTGCGATGATTATAGGAGCAGTTTTTTTTATTTTTAAGAAATAGAGTTTCCCTTCACCTTAATGACCCACATGGTAATCCCGTAGTTGTTCCAGCACATAGTTCCAAAAATAGAATTTTCTTTGGAGATATATAATGTTTGATATGGCACTTGCTCATTCAGGTATCTATTCGTTGTTTGTTTTTCCGTTTCTCATTTTCCTTTCACGTATCTGCGATGTAAGTATCGGAACCCTACGTATTATTTTTGTTTCAAAAGGATTCAAATATTTTGCTCCTTTTCTTGGCTTTTTCGAAGTGCTGATCTGGCTGCTTGCGATTAGCCAGATAATGCAGAACCTTAGCAATATCTGGTGTTATATCGCTTATGGCGGAGGTTTTGCGGCTGGAACGTTCGTGGGTATGTATATCGAAGAAAAGTTGTCGTTAGGCACCGTTGTGATAAGAATAGTAATGAGAAAAAATGTTCCGGCAGTAAAAAAATATCTGGAGGAGAATAGCATTAATATTACTTCCACAGAGTGCGAATCTTCGGACGGTCGGGTTATTCTTCTAAATGCTATTATTAAGAGAACTAGCGTTAAGGATATCTCGAAAATTCTTGAAAAATTCAGCCCTCAAAGTTTTTATTCGGTTGAAGATGTGAAGTTTTTTTCGGCAGAAGTCTCTTGTAGTAAGAAATTCAGCTTCACGCCGGGGAAGGCGGGTAATCTATAGAATTATTGAATAGGCTTAGTTCGTGGCTAGTGAAGCTTCATTTGCTAGAATAGCTTTTTTTGATTTGAAAAAGAAATATCCTATGACGGTAAAGGTTACCAGAGGTGAAACCCAGCTAGGGATATGAACGCTAAAACTATCCAGGACCATAATAGTTCCCAGGCATAAAATAGAATACATCGCACCATTTTTCAGAAAAACGTATTTTTTTATACGATCTATATTGCCTACGGTCAGCTGTCGCACAACTATTGCTCCCAGACCGTTTCCCAGGAGGATAATCGGTACGGAAAGCGTAAAAGCGAAAGCTCCGAGAACGCCGTCAATCGAGAAGGTAGCATCTATAATTTCCAGGTAAAAAATCTTACTGACGTCAGACATTTTTTTCTCAATGAGTTCATGTTCGCTTTTCTCGGCATTTTGTTTGAACCCATGGGTGATAAAAAAAGCTGAGGAACCGATTACTGCTCCTAAAGCCATAAAGGGATCCTGCTTTACCGCGCACCATACCAGGACTACCAATATCAAAGAAGCCAGTGCGTAGAACCATACTCCATGCTTTTGGATGAACCTTTCTCCCGGAAGACCGAATTCTTTTTGTTCCAGCAAGAGCCAATGAAAAAACAGCAGAACGAGGAATGTCCCTCCTCCGATTAATAATGTGGGCGCAGCTGATTCGATCGCTTCCTTAACGGCCGGATCACTGCTGAAAGTTGCGACTAATGCTCCGATCGGGCCTAGAGACGGGACTGTGAGCCAAACTATAATCCACGGTAGCAGGCCTCTAATGACAAAGACAGCGAAGAACAATCCCCAGGTAAGGAACCATTTTCGTGCTTTTTTGCTCATGGTTGAAGCTACTTCGGCATTGATAATCGCATTATCTATGCTGCTGATAGTTTCGAAAAGGCATAACCCTGCAACTGTTATTATGATCGGAAGTATACTCATATTTGAAACATTATAACTCAACTCAAAATAAAAGCAAAGTCAACAATTCCAGCTGGGTGCAGATACTTTCGGTGGGTAAATAACCTTTTGGCAGTTTGAAGTTGGTTGGCGGTTTGGATTGAGATTTTTCCCAGGCTGCAACCTTGTTTTGCAA
>QKMY01000078.1 GCA_003242895.1 Candidatus Margulisiibacteriota bacterium | reverse complement strand
TTATCCATTAGGTTGTTTTAATTATGGAAAGTATCTTTTCAGGTTGGGTTATCTTGAGAAAATGCAGGACGTTTTAGTTGCTTTATTTTAGGATATTACAATTATCCTTCAGCTCAAACAGTAGGCGGTCTGCGTCCTAAGACTAATGCAGCGACGAATAAGACGAGAAAAACAAAGAACAAAACTTTAGCTACCATCGTAGCTGTCCCCGCAATACCGGCAAACCCAAAAACACCTGCAATAATGGCTATTATAAGAAATACCAAAGCCCAAGATAGCATAAGATCCCCCCCTTTTTATTAACCTTCAGAATCTAACCTAATTTATTATTTAATTGATCAGTTGTCAATTGACCCCAGATAATTCTTTTGAAGTAATTAATGTGATATTATCTTAAGAATATTTTACCTAAGCTGCAACAAAATTATACAACCTCAACAATATTGCATTCCACTGAATAAAAAATGCTATAATAAAAGTATTATCCCCCTTTCTTGTAGAATAATAGAAGCAGTCTAAGTCACATATCCGCAAACAAAGAAGCTCCGATGAAGACACTTTAACCGAGCAAAGATCCGCCTGAATAAATTAAAAAAGAGGTATCACAAATGAGAACAAAAGATCCTGGAAACGTATCAGAACAAGAGATTCTAACGGCACCTTGGCCCGACAGAGAGATTGACAAAGAGTTTTCGCTAAACATTATTCGTCTTTATAACATGCTTCCCGAAGAAGACAGAAAAAATACGTTTAACGATATTCACAATTATTACCAGCAAAAATACCCGGACAAATTAGGCTATATATATTATATGAAATTCATCTACGATTTCCTCAAGATACTCCTAGGAAACCTCGAAGACAAAGCTAACGAAGCATCAGAAAAATAGCTCAAATAATCGATCTGCAGGCATTATTCAAGAACTCGGACTTTACCGGTACGTAAATGTCCTGATGAGCAGGTTAATCAAGCCGAGAGCCTAACCTGCTAAGAGCTCAGAAATCGTACAAAAAGTATAGCCGCGCCTCAAGATTTCAGGAATAATAATTTTTAGCACTTCATAGGTATTAAGGCCTCCGAAATGGCACAGAATAATATTCCCATTGCGCAAATGCTGCTCGACAAATCGTACCTGTTTGTCAGTACTTGCAGTTTTTCCGGTATCACACAATGAATTATCCCACAGAACCAAACGATACCCTAATTGCGCAGCTAAAACGTTTACTCTTTTGTTATACTTCCCATAGGGCGGCCTTAAATATGGATAGAATTTACCGGTTGTCTTATAGATAAATCCCTGAGCTTTCTTAATATCTGTAACAATTTCCCGATCACTTTCACGTGTCAAATAAGCATGACTATAAGTATGATTGCAAATTTCCCAATGCATCTCATCCAATTTTTTTATTAACCTTTTATTTTTCTCCGCAACATCTCCCTTAATAAAAGCTGTACATCGAATGTTATATGAAACCAAAAGCTCTAGTATCCGATAATCGCAATGCTGACCATCATCAAGCGTCAGCGCAACCCGTGGCCTACGATGACTTCCTGAAAATATCGGTTTTTGTACCTTAACCGGGTGATAGCGGGTAGAATTTTTAGAAGGGATTAAGGTACCGACCTTCCTGATTTCACTATATCCATAGAGAGGAAGGAAAAAAACTAGCGCTAAACTCAGAAGATATCTCATCTCGATAACCAAACAAAAAAATATGGAGATAACAAGAACCGATATAATCTCTGCCCTGATTATATCGGGAAAAAACCAATGTGATAAGCTGTTATTTATACATAATTACAAGTCAGTTAATAGCTATACATGATTTGTCATTCATAATTTTTTCTGTATATTGCCCGATATACCATTTTAAGTGTCGAGATTCTTAACAACCACAGCAATGTCGACAGGTAAGAAAACAATATAACAAATATCAGTAGTCCCCTTAGATAAAAAATCGTGGCATAGAAAATGCATTTGTATAGGCACCAGAAGTTGTTACAACTCTCAAAAAAAAACGGAGGAACAAAAAATGAAAACAAAAATGATTATACTACTTATGTTTCTATTGCTAACGCAAATGGCCTATGGCGCACAAGAAATCAGAAATCCTGGATTTACTTGGGGAATAGGGATAGGAAGAACCGTTGATAGGTTACCAATAACTCTTTCAAAAGTAAGTTTTATTATGTCACAAGTTTATGTTGAAACCCCAGTAGAGGGCGCAGCGATTAGATATGGAGCATTAGGTCTAGGTGGAATTATTCCGGTGCCACGGGTAGAATACATAAAAACCTTTCTAAGCGATCCCTGTGAAATCATAGTCGGTGCCGGTGTCTTTTATGATTTCATATTCGGAGGTCATGGAGGTGTTAACCTTAAGGCAGGAGTAAGATTATTAAATCAATACGAAATAAGTGTTGATGGAGTACCATTCGGAACAAAAAATTTAGTTAATTACACTACAATGAAAGAAAATACAGGAGGAAAAGGAAATATAGTTTTTCCCTATTACACCTTAACGATTTCAACTCGCCAGACTTTTTAACTCCGTGTCCCATTACAAAAATAGCCAGGGCAATAAATCCCTGGCTATTTTTTTACCTATTAATCAGGTTTTCAATTTCCTTTGTCTAAACCAGGCAATTATATTCGAGTAAGCTGCCGATATTTAATTCTATGCGGTTGATCAGCTTCATGTCCGAGACGAGCTTTTCTATCGGCTTCGTAATCCGAATAACTACCAACAAACCAGGTCACTTTACTTTCCCCTTCAAAAGCAAGTATATGCGTAACAATTCTATCCAGGAACCATCTATCATGGCTAATGACCACAGCACATCCGCCAAAATTCTCCAAAGCTTCTTCTAAGGCTCTCATGGTATTGACATCAAGATCATTGGTCGGCTCATCGAGAAGAAGAACGTTCGCACCCTCTTTGAGCATACGGGCAAGATGAACTCGGTTCCTCTCACCACCGGAGAGCATATTAACCTTCTTTTGCTGATCAGCCCCAGAAAAATTAAACCTGGAAATATATGAACGGGCATTAAACTCCTTATTCCCTAGCTTAATAACCTCCTGCCCCTCCGAGATAACTTCATAGAGCGTTTTTTCTGGGTCCATGACATCCCTGTTTTGATCAGCGTATCCTATTTTAACAGTTTCACCGATTTTAAATACCCCGGAATCCGGTTTCTCTTGGCCTGTGATCATTTTAAACAACGTTGTTTTACCAGCCCCATTAGGCCCAATCACGCCAACAATACCTCCAGGAGGCAATGCGAAAGTCATTCCGTCAACAAGAAGTCTTTCTCCATAAGCTTTATTGATATTACTAGCTTCGATTACAACGTTACCTAAACGCGGTCCTGCTGGAATATAGATTTCGAGCTCTTTCGCTTGTTTTTCGTTTTCGTCACTCAACAGAGCTTCATAAGAACTAATACGCGCCTTTGATTTTGCCTGTCTGCCTTTCGGAGACATCCTGATCCATTCTAATTCCCGCTGCAAAGTCTTCTGCCGTTCAGTTTCCGATTTCTCTTCCTGCTTCAAGCGATTCTGCTTTTGTTCCAACCAGGAGGAATAATTGCCTTGCCACGGTATACCTTGTCCACGGTCAAGCTCCAATATCCACCCTGCAACATTATCGAGGAAATATCGATCATGAGTAACCGCAATTATTGTTCCGGCATAGTTTTGTAAATGCTGCTCAAGCCAGGAAACTGTTTCGGCATCAAGATGATTCGTAGGCTCATCCAGTAATAAAATATCCGGCTTTTGTAAGAGTAGCCGGCAAAGGGCAACTCGTCTCTTTTCACCGCCAGATAAAACTTGAACCAAAGTATCGCCATCCGGACAACGAAGTGCGTCCATTGCCATTTCTAACCGGGAATCAAGATCCCAGGCATCCAATGCATCTAGCTTTTCCTGTACAACTCCTTGCCGGGCGAGAAGCTTGTCCATCTCGTCATCAGTCAAAGGGTTATCGAATTTTTCATTGATATTATTATATTCTTTTAGCAGATCAACGACTTCCTGCACGCCCTGCTCAACAATTTCTCTAACAGTTTTAGCATCGTCAAGCTTCGGCTCTTGTTCAAGGTACCCGACAGTATATCCTTGAGATAATACCGCCTGTCCCTTATATTCCGTATCAATACCAGCCAGGATACGGAGCAGAGAACTTTTTCCAGAACCATTAAGGCCAAGCACTCCAATTTTAGCTCCATAAAAATACGAAAGATAAATATCCTTCAAAACAGCTTTTTTATCATAATATTTACTTACTCCTATCATGGAATAAATAACTTTATTAGGATCTATACTCATACGTCACCCTCCTCTATTATTCACATTAATTAATTTTTAGTAGTATACTCCAAGTGCGGTCACATTTCATAGAACTTTTGGGTTTCCAATTGATTTAGACTATATTTAATGATTCCAAAATATATTATTGATTAAGGAGCTGCGCCATAAAAAGATTTGAAAACAAGGCTATTTTTCTGAACCGTTTTCTTCCTTCACTTTTTCCCAAAACTGTGTTTTTCCAATCAAACCCCATGCATCAATAGAACCACGGACAATTAACCTTCCGTCTTTTTCAAATGCCAAATAGCAATTATAGATATTTCCGTCTTCCGGATTATATATTTTGCCATTAATCCATTTTTTGGCACCTTTATCATATACAAAATCCTTGATCATCTCTTTTCCGAGAAGCGGATCATTGCGTTTAGACAGATCAGGATTTCTTCGGTCAACTTTAGTCTTTCCGGCCATAGAATCTTCTTTTCCATAGACAGGCTCTTTTAACAAAACAATTTTGCCGTTAAACTTGGTCCCGTTTTTAAAAATCTCCACCTGGGAAGTCCCCTTCTCGGTCAGCCATTTACCGAGAACATCATCTTCTTCTCCGGCCAAAACATTAGTTGCAAGAAATACACTCATGACAACTAAAATCCAAAGATACTTTTTCATACACTATTCCTCCTGTTATTAACATATTTTATTAGATTATAGCAAAATAATGCAACCCTACATAGAAAAATCAGAATATCTAATTAATAACAAAAAAAAGTCTCCAGCATAAATTGGTTGCAGTATGAATAAAAGCAGCACAAAAAATATTCCCGGTAATAATATAGGTAAAACAATAGAAAAACCCGGCAAGAGTAGAAAGGAGAAGCATAGGAAATCCGCCGTTATTCAAATGGGTTACCCCAAATAAAATCGTATTAAAAAGCAGTGGCAGCGCAAAATTAAATTTTTTTAAGAATTGAGACATATAGTTGTATATTAGGCCTCGAAAAAATATTTCCTCAACTAATGCTGCATGAAAAAAGAAAAATATTCCCAGTACAAAAATATCTTTGAGATTAACATTCCACCCAACAAACGTTAAAAAATGCAACCGGGTTCCGAGGGTTATCTCAATACTAAGGAGTAATATTGTCAGCATCACGGTTACATAAGCCATTTTTTTTGTTAAATCTAGCTGGTACCCCATCTCTATCTTACGATACCCAAGATAGATAAACAGCACAAAAAGAACAAATGCCATGAAAATCCCGTCAAAAGAAAGAATATTTTTCTCATATACTAACGGTAAGGAAACAAACCTAGACTCCAGAGAAATAAACACCATCAAAAATACCAAAAGGTCGAGTCCATGGAATTCCCCAGGCTTCGACTTAGCAAATAACAAAACCAATAATGGTAACAGAAACACTATGATTATCTTCCCGGCAATAAGCACAGAAATTTGCTGTTTCAAAAATATAAAGTACAGAAAGGTAAATAGCAAAATAAACAACGTAACTAATAAGGGGTAAGAAAAATGTGACCGAATGAATTTGAGAGGCTTTTTATAGATAAACAAGAGGTAAATAGCACAGTAGCCTGCCACAAGAAGAATGACAAGCCCTTTACTTGCTAAAAATGCCGACAAGGGAACAAGCCATAACATTAACGAGGTTAAAATGATACCGATAACATAAAAAATCATTAAACGATTTCCTTGAAAATCAAATAACAAATTACAGGTTAAAGCGTCATATATTACAAAATATCGGTTAACTGCAGATTCAGGCGCAAGGCGCCAGGTGATTCAGAAACAAGGTATCCAGTCGATTCAGATGTGGTGTCCATGGGATTCAGATTCATGCTGTCCAGGTAAT
>QKMY01000077.1 GCA_003242895.1 Candidatus Margulisiibacteriota bacterium | reverse complement strand
AATGGTTAATAAAAATCAAAAAAGAAAGGAGGTGGAAAGTCAGGTTTTGATTTGATTTACTATTGTCTCCTACGGTCAGGTTTTAATTTGATTTGACACGCCCCCGAAATTACAAACAGTAAAAATGTTTCTCCGAATTCGAGCTATCAAAAAATCATCACCTGTTACATAGAATATTGCCCATTTTCCAATTTATCAAAGAAGGATAAGATAACATTAAGCAGTTAAAATTGAAGGAATTGAATAAACACGTAAAGGTCAACGCATTGACTAAAGGAAAATAACAATGGACCTAAAGAAAAAAAATACGGCACTCTTAATCATAGATGTCCAAATAGGTCTCTTTCGCAAAAAGACTCCGATATATAGTGAACTGGAATTACTGAAAAACATCACGACCCTTATTACACGATCTCGAACTGCCAATATCCCTATAATCTTTGTTCAACATTCCAACAAATCCAGATTAATCGAAGATTCTGATGATTGGCAGATACATCCACAATTGGCATGTCAGTCATCTGATGTTTTCATTCGAAAACAGCATGGAAGCGCCTTCGAAGAAACCAGTCTCCAGAATGAATTAGATCAAAAACAAATATCAACGTTGGTAATCACCGGGATAGTAACCCATGGCTGTGTCCGAGCAACCTGTTACGATGCCATTAAATTAGGCTACGAAGTTGTTCTCGCTCAAGACGCTCACAGCGGTTTCAACCAAGATGATGGAGTATACATCGAAGAATGGAATGCAAAGTTCGCAGCAGAAAACATTGTATTAATGCCTACGGAAAGTATCTATAATTTGCTGTAAAGAATTTGACTGCATTCCAATAAACATAACTGGCAGTTTTTGATCTCATCAGTTCCCGGGGAGCGGATAGTCGTCGATTACGGGGATGATTATTCGCTGGAGCCTGGCATTGACGATGGTTTATGATGCATAGCTATTTAAACCTTGATTCCTACTGGCAACAATATAATGAAGGCTGTTCCCTTACCTGGTTCGCTGGTAAAAGTCAGTGACCCGCCATGTTTATTGACCACAATGGAGCGGGCAACGGACAGTCCCTGTCCTCTACCCTGACCTTCCTGTTTGGTCGTAAAAAACGGATCGAACACACGGTCATGGATATCCGCAGGAATTCCTATGCCTGTATCCTCAATCTCTATGCGGACCTTGTCGCCGTCAAACGAGGTTTTTACGCGGATCTTTCCCTTTTCTCCTTCTTCCTTTACGACTTCACGTATTGCATGTGTAGCGTTAATAATCAAATTTAGAAACGCCTGATTTAGATAACCGATATGACATGGCACCATCGGGAGCTCACCAAATATTGTTTCTATTTCTGCTATATTTCGATATTCGCTCTTTGTAACTGCCAGAGTAGCCAGTAATGCTTGATTCATATCTGCGGCAACCTTTACCTGATTGTCAGGCTGAGCAAAATCTTTCATAGCACTCACTATTGTAGAAATATTCGACATGCCGTCCGATACTTCCTTTATAGCTTCCGGGACGTTCTCCTGAAAATATTTCAGGTCATTCACTTTTTCGAACATGCGAATTTCCTCGGCGAGCTTTTCGTGTCCAGGAGTAGTAGCCAGAGTTTCTACCGCTTGACGATATTTGTCAATCAACAACTGCATACTTTTGAAAGATTCCCCAAGAAAGCTGACATTGTCACTTACATATTGGGCAGGGGTATTTATTTCATGAGCTATTCCTGCCGCCAGCCTTCCCACTGATTCAAGCTTTTGAGCCTGGCGTAATTCCAGTTCCATTTGCTCTCGGCGTTGCATCTCCAGTTTAAGGCTTATCGCTAATGCTTCCCGTTGGCTTAACGCATTTTGCAATTCTTCTGTTTTCCTCTCCAGTTGCTTATTCGTTTGACCTAAAAGGATATTTCGTTCTTTTACCTCTTCTTCGAGGGTAACTCTGGAAGAAATGTTCCGGCAAACTTCTACTCCCGCAATAACATTGCCTTTGTCGTCAAATAATGGGATACAAGCGTTCTCCCAATATGATGTATTCCCGTTGGTTTCGAAAGCAGTCCGGAGAACTACTTCTGCCTTACCAGTTTTCATAGCCCGCTGTACACCGCACCCTTCGCAGATTTTGTCTCTTTTTTCATAGACAGCATAACATTTTTCATCTATACGCCTGCCAAAAGTTTCCTGCATCACACGGTTCTGGTAAATAATATTAAAAGCATTGTCTTGAACAGTAATACCATCAGACAAACCATCAAGAATTTGCGTACTTGGTATTTCAACCATATTCCGGGCTCCTTTAAACTGTGTATATCCAAATCAAATCAGCACATGAACATTTGCTTATGGGTAAACCTGTTTAATCATCCTAATCTACTATCTACAATCATATCAAATTTATAGCAAATAGTATCGAGGATGAGGAGATACTGTTTGGGGCTGTCTAAAAAGTAAAAATTTAGGCAGCCTATTTTTTTATAAGCAAATATTTTTCAAATTGAAACAATTATTCCTAATAATATGAAGATAAATCTTGTTTATAGGTAAAGGTAAAAAAATCTATACCGGAATTAAATTATCACTATATACGGATAAGATTAATGAAGAAGTGTAAAGCTTCTGAGTGCATAATGTGCAGAACTTAAATGACCTTGCATTTCTCTATCAATACCAATGGAAGTCATTCCAGCTGCATTAATAGCTTGAATTCCTGACCAGGCATCCTCAAAACCAATGGTTTTATTATAATCGATACCAAGTCGAAGTGCAGCTTCTTGAAATTTATCCGGGGCAGGCTTACCCTTGAGTTTTTTGCCAAGGAAATAACTGTCCTTACCAATATCTCTTCCAGTAAGAATTGTATTTGGCTCAAAAAAATGTTTCAATCCGATTATATCCAAAACAATAGCAGCCTCTGTGTCAGACAATACTAAAGCCAATTTCATTCCAAGATTTGCTAGCCTTGTTAGTAATCCCTTTATATCTGGGAAGGGCGGTAATTTAATTTTACCCTCATTCAAAACCTGGAGAAAACACCGCTTCTTTTCATCCGATATTTTTTCGAGAATTATTTCGAAATATTTCACTCTTTGCGCCTCAATTGTCCTGAATTATGGTGTCTATTGCATTTACTGACAAATTGGGCAGATCGTCAAGAATAGTAATTAACCGGTCTAGTTTTTTTTGGTCAGATAATATATGTGCTTCAAGAATTGAATTCTTTATGATCTGAGAGATATTCATCTCCTTGATCTTGCTAAAATAATTATCACTCTGATCCAAATCTCCAAAGCTAAAAACAAAATCATCGCTATCAAAGCTAATATCAAACACTTCATCTGATGACGCATAGGCCATCTCCAACTCACCATCACTAGCTTGCTCTATCGCAACGAGCCTAGAATATAAGCATGCAAACAATACCACCCTGTCAACCGAGCCTTTGTCTTGTATCCCGTTAATCGCAATAGTAAAAGCGCTTCTGATTTTTTTATCAGTTACTATGTTTGATATCTCCTTAGCATATTCCTTAGAGAATAAAGGATCTACAGTTTGGCAATAATGAAGCAATCCAATAAGTTCACTTTTTTTATCATCCATCACAAACGAAGTTAAAGCATCATCCTTCATCGCCATAGTAAAACTTGTCATTAATTCTTTCAGGAAAGATATGTCGGTTACTAGCTGCGATACTGAATTATTGCGGAGGATGAAATCGTTAATAAATGCGCTTATTTCTAAAGAAATAGTGTTGCCTGCCGGAACAGGATTACCAGCAATAAATAAAGTATTTTCCTTAGCTTTACAAAATAGATCCGAAGGTTTAAACACACCAGAATTAATTAATCCGAGCGTTAATCGGGAAAGCTCTTTTACGTTTCTTGGACTCCTAATGAAGGTAAGTAACGTTGAATAACTTAATGGATATTTGATAATATCAATTTTTTCTTCTGCAATGATTGTGCTTAAAATCTTTTGATCGTTTTTATCGAGTTGGCCCCAAACCTTATCATTTTTAATAATGGACATATGTTCCTGAATTGTGGGTTTTTCCAGCAAATCAAAACTATCCGGACTGATCAGTTCTTTGATGAGGTAGTTTACTCTTTTTTCAAACTGCCCGGATAAAAAAATTTGCCCACTCAATTGAAAGTTATGCATATCATTTTTATTATATTTATGGAGCTCTCCCGTTAAATGATCCAGATTTTTATTTAATTCAAAAATTTGAGAAAACGTTATATATAAAGAACTCAGAAGATTGATCCGTTGACCAGCGATATCAGAAATATCTTTAAACGGTCTACTGTGATTAATTACATAGTTAAAGATCGGTTGATCTATTTTCAAACCGAATAGAACCTCTTTAATTTGCTGTAAAGACAGAAAATCATTCTCAGTAGAGAGGTGTTTCGTTAGCCAATCATGATTATCAAATTGTTCTGGAAAACCGGCAAGGATCTTATTAATAAATATTAACTTGTTTTCATAGTTCTGATCTTTATGTAACCTGCAAGAACGAATCTGTTCAAAGTCAATTGGTTTCACGAGGTCTTCGAATTTGATCGCTTTATTTAACATACTATAATCTTTTTCCTTTTTTATAAATTATTTACAGAAAAGTTTTTGACAAGGACACCCGTGTTTCTATCATTATTCCACAGAATCTTGATTACGAAACATTTAATTAATCTATTTGAGGACGATTAGTTTAGCTGATTTATATTATAATTACTAGATTCTTGGAAAATAATATGATTAACGCCCCCCTGTGTTTATAATCAAAGCAATTAATGTTACTATATAATAATAAAAATTCCCTGAATTGTTCAACCTGGATTTATGAGCAAAAACGATACTACAAAAATACTTGAGACAGATCTATTCAATCCCATCCATAACTACTTTAAAAAACTTGGTTACGAAGTACACGGCGAAGTTAAGAACTGCGACATCACTGCGACTAAAGGCGACGAGCTCATAATCATCGAGTTAAAACGCAACCTGAGTATTGAGTTACTAATCCAGGCTGCAAAACGCCAGCGCGTTACTGATTATGTCTATGTTGCTATCCCGAAACCTCGGCATAGCATCGTTTCACGCAAATGGAAAGACATCTGTTTTCTGGTAAGAAGACTTGAACTCGGCTTAATTACGGTTACCTTGAAAGATGATTTCGAAAGTGTCGAAGTAATAGTGAATCCTTGTCCGTTTGATAGAACAAAAAGTAATTTAAGAAACAAGAACAGACAAAAAAGTATTGCCCGGGAAATCGACGGACGCCATGGCAACTTCAATCTCGGTGGAAGCACAAGAATAAAAATAATGACCGCCTACAAAGAAAACACTATCCATATTGCCTGCTGCTTAAAAAATCTTGGACCGCTCTCCCCATCAAAGCTGCGGGAATTAGGCACCGGGAATAAAACCTTATCGATTTTAAGCAAAAACTTTTATGGATGGTTTGCAAAAGAATCCAAAGGAATCTACGGCCTAAGTGAAAAAGGCAACAAAATATTCGACGAATACGTGGACCTGATTGCCTACTACGAAAAAGTCATCAGTGCCCACAAACCTTCTCTGGACCAGCAGAAATAATAGTTTTCATTCTACCTATCTAATTAAAATTCTCGTAAAGATTCCTGTATGCCCTTATGCATTTCATACCAGAAACTGAGTCCGGCTTCTTTCTTGTCTCTCTTGAAAAAATCTATCCAATTCAGCAAATCAGTATCATTATTACCTTCGATTGTATGTTTCTTTTCTAGAAAAACCTTTACCAAATCAAGATTCCTCTCTGACTCCCAAAAAACAGAAGCATTTCTGCTGTTTATTCTACTGGCAGTTATTTTAACACTATCCAAGTATTTATCTTTTGCATCATATAAAGACCCTATTATTTCTGGTATCATTTCTTCAGCCCAGGCACGATGAAACCGGCACACCCCAAAATTGTCCATAACAAGTTCTCCAATGAATCGAGCAGCATTTTTCCTGCCCAGTTCTCTCGGTGAAACAAATTCCTGCCCATAGTGCATATAGTATTTACCCATCATAGGCATCGGCGATAGAACTCCAGGTGTCCAATACTGATTGGGAACCATCCACCCTTTACGTCCAAATGCAGTATATACAAAAGAATTAATAATATTGCTGCCCTTCTCGCGAGTCAAATTCTTAGCAAATTTGCGTGCTCCTTCAGACAGATTAACGATTCCCCTTTTTTCGATAATCGAATCCAAAAGGGCTACGCCAATGTCAGCGTTATGCAGGGAAGTAGCGACCACGTCAAAATTGTCGAGGGTAAACTCTGGGATACCTTTAATACCTAACTCCGCAGGCATTAAGTATCCTTTTACCAAACATTCCATAAGCCAGGACAACACTCCCCCGGCCGATATCGCATCAAAACCGTACATATCCGCGTGATGGTTCAACTTTTCAGCTGCCCTCTGATCAAAAATACCACATAGCGGACCCATCGTCTGATATGGTTCGTAATCCTTTTTGAATTCATTGTTCATTTTTTTACAGACTGCTACACACGGCTCGCCACAAGTCCGAAAATTCTTTGTTTTAATCGTTTCTTCATTAAACTGCTTCAGATAATGATTAAGAACCAACTTTTCATGAATGTCGACCCGTTGTTCTTCTGTCATATAGATGCTTTGGTAATTAAGCGAAAACATATTACCTTTAAGGGTCGTATAATTAACCCCAAATGTACCCCCGGTCTCAAACTTGGGATCAAAGCGGTATTTGGTTGTCGACTCCAAATCCTTAGCTACAAGCTTAGTCTTGTACTTGTCGACAAACCACTGATCTGCGACTTTGCGATCGATAAAATCATCGTCTATAAATGTACCGCCGTAAATAACCGCGACAATATTATGTTCCCGCAGCATTTTTGAGCCGAATCCTCCCCTTCCCGCCCAGGTATCAACATATGACAGCTTGCCGTTTTTAAGGGGAACAGAAGCTATCGCCCCCATATCAGTTGAATAAGCGGCAGGACCAACAGCCAGAATTCTAGGATCGGTCTCATATCGATCACCTAATAACTCCATGGTATGGTCCATCATCGAGTATATTCCCTGCCTGCCTTCACTCCACACTTTCTTCACATCAACCGGAAATAACTCTATTTGGATTTCTTCGCCGTGAACCCTGTTCAAATACAATATCGACGGCGTATTAGCTCTACCGACAATAGACATCATATTGATACCAAGATTGTCAAACACCAACCCGGCCCCTCCCATAGATGATACATAGAATCCACCCCAGCAGGGAGAAAATCCGTTAACAATCAAGCGATTTGAGCCTGGGAGTATAGAACCGGCCAACAATCCGACACCAATGTTCAAACTATTATATTTTCCTGCCAAAAACAAACCCAGGTCTACAGGTCCGAAAAACTTACCGACTTCAAAACGATCAACCCTATAAAAAACAGTTGAGACATCTATCAACAATACTTTTTGGTTGGATTTCATTAGGAATCCTTTCAAAATGACTTAATATTATTATAAAAATAAATAATCTACGAAATATATTATCCGTAATTATAACATAAGCACGGTTGTGTTACTCTTAATATGTTAGTTTTATCCAAGCTATCCTAATAACAAGATATTTCTTATGCATGGCAATTACGCGCACCATATTCCTGATGATTTAATCTGTCGTAAAATTTCCATTATGACTTGAAATAAACATATAATACAATAATGCAGAAAAAATACTGCGGATAAAATAATTTTTTTTGCAATATAAATATTTTCAACTCGATAGATTTATAAATCCAACAATAAAGTTAGCCTTCAATGAATAAAAAAATACTAAGCTGTCCAATAGTCAATTTCTCGAAACATCTTTACGACGTACATTTGATTATATCTCCAGAGTCGACTAATTTGTTTAGTTCTGATACAAAGAGATATTTCCAGGCAAATATTGCATTTATTGAAAGGAAATACTCAAACAACAATTGTGCCTTAGCGCGTGCTCAGATAGAAAATTATTATCATAATTTGGGTATATTTTTAAAAAAGGATGACAATATCTGTGAAATTCCTATCAATCCAGCAATAAGGAATAACCTACTGACTTTATTAAAAGCCAAAAAGCAGCTTCCTGAAAAATTTTGCTGCATGGATTTCGTAAATTTCTTATATGGGAAATATCGAGATCTTAACAAATTAAGCTTCTCAGATTGGAACATAGAATATTTAACTGATATAAATACTTTATTACCCGAGCAGGTATTTATGATAAGCAGGAGCGCTAACCCGGAATTATTTACACACTTCGCAGTATATTTAGGTCAGGGGAAGTACCTATCACAATTTAATAATTCCGGTCCGGTGCTGATAACAGATATAGATGCCTTCTTTTGGGCATATGATGGAGATTATCTATTCAGACTTACGGCAAAAGAGCAACCGGACAAGCAAGAATATCAATCTTGAAATTAATTTGACTTTATAGAACATTTCAATTATAACTAAAACATATTTAAAAATAGACTTGAAATAACCTTACGGGGAACAAGATGCAAATAGGAAAAAATAATCTTCTATTATCACAACTCAATAGCGCTACTGTCACAGTAGTCGTGGTGGTGAGCAGCATCTCCAGTTTTGCACCGTAGGGCTTAATACAAACCAAAACATTCAAGCCCCCGTCGGTGTAAAACTGACGGGGGCTTTTTTATTATATAAAAAAACGAGAGGATACTAAAATGCTAAACATAAAAACATATAATACACGAAACATAGTCCCTACCCTTGTTAATTTAGTGGTAGTGGTGGTGAACATCGCAAACAAGTATCCACCATAGGGGCAGAAGTCACAACTAGAATAAAAAAGCCCCGACCGGTGTAAAAAACTGATCGGGGCTTTTTCGTTGGTGTTCTTTGAACTACCTATCATTAAATAAGTGATGCGGTAATAGGTCAAGGACTTTTTTAAAAGTAGTTTTTTGAAAAATAAGCATAGCAAAGCCTATATCGTTAAAAATTAACGATTTTGAATATA
>QKMY01000076.1 GCA_003242895.1 Candidatus Margulisiibacteriota bacterium | reverse complement strand
TGCATCTGAAACTTTTTAATTATTCTCAATCTGGCCGGTTTATTTTGAATCGGCCAGATTATTCAGCAACATTAAGCCGGATTATTCTGAGAAATAACAATGGGACAGTAGACTCTAGCAATAAATCCTTGTACAGATCTGGTTAAATTGGAAACGAGAGCGAGCCTATCCTTCCTTTGCTTACAAGTAGCATTTATGGCAAAAACAATAAAATTACGTCAACTATTTTGTTGACATAATATGCTTAACGTAATATAATTTCATTATTAAATAAATTAACGAAGGAGGAAACGAAAAATGAAAGGTTACAATCACGTAACTCTTGTTGGGAATCTTGTTAAAGATCCAGACAAGAAAAGCATCGGGAAGTCACAGAAGACCAGTTTTGTTTTAGCAGTGAGCAGGAATTATAAAAAGAATGATGAGCAGGAGGTTGATTTTATTCCGATTATCAGCTGGGGGAAATTGGCGGAAATATGTGGGGAGTATCTCAACAAAGGTAAGCGGATATTAGTAGATGGGAAAATCCAGATAAGAAATTATGAAAAAGACGATCAAAAAAAATGGGTAACAGAAATAGTTGCAGATGAAATTACGATTCTTTCAGCTTTAGAAAAAGATATGAATAGCAATAAAGATAACTAAAAATAAAAAGTAAAAAAATATTACAAATAACTATAATCTGTCTCGCTGACAGATTATAGTTATTTGTAACCGTTGTTGACAATAAGGGACAAATAATATAAATATATCTGCCAATTAAACAGATTAATTGGAAAGACTCATGCAATCGCTAAGCTATTTTTTTCTTAAGGGGAGTGCCAGATCAATAAAGGCAAAAATCAATATAGTAGCTTCGATTTTTTTAAAAGGAGCAAGTGTAGGCATTACACTATTGTTAGTTCCTTTGACATTATCGTATTTAAATCCGACAAAATATGGTATTTGGTTAACCTTAAGTTCTTTAATCGGGTGGTTTGGTTATTTTGATATAGGACTTGGAAATGGGCTGAGAAATAAATTTGCCCAGGCACTTGCTAAAAATGATAGCGAACTAGCCCGTAAATATGTGAGTACAACATACGCATTGCTTATTATGATTGTTAGTACACTGTATGTGCTTTTTTTGTTTTTAAATCCTTTTATAGATTGGTCGGTACTGTTAAATACCGATTATTCCATGAAAAACGAACTCTCCCGGTTGGCGCTGATAGTCTCCAGCTTTTTTGCTCTCCGGTTCGTGTGCCAATTGGTAAATGTTGTCCTTGTCGCTGACCAGAAACCTTCGCTAAGTTATAGTCTCAGTATTCTCTCGAACTTGTTTTCGTTAATTGTAATATATTTATTGGTGAAATATACTGCCGGATCTTTATTGTATCTGGGATTCGCAGCAAGTTCTATCCCGGTTATTGTTCTCTTAACAGCTTCAGCGTATTTTTTTTTCAATACTTATAAAAAGGTCCGACCATCAATAAAATATGTAGATTTTTCTGACGTTAACGAGTTGGCAGGGTTGGGGGTGCAATTTTTTATAATTCAAATTTCTATTGTAATTGTTTATTCAACTGATAACATTATTATTTCCCAACTTTTCGGACCGGAAGAAGTAACCTCTTATAATATTGCATTCAAATATTTTAGTCTTATTTCAATGGTATTTGGGATAGTTCTTGCTCCTTTTTGGAGCGCGTATACTGAAGCATATTTAAAAAACGATCTCTTATGGATAAAAAGGTCAGTTAATGGATTAATCAGGCTATGGCTATTATTTAGCATAGTTACTTTTTTTATGATTGTTTTTTCAAATTACTTTTATTCGTTATGGGTCGGGGACTCGGTAAAAGTTCCTTTTTTACTTTCGATAATGATGGGGGTATTTGTGGTAATAAGCATGTGGACAAAAATATTCAGCAATTTTAGTAGTGGAGTCGGTAAACTCAGATTACAGTTTTATGAAGCAATCATTATCGGGGTGATTAATATCCCTCTTTCTATATTTCTTGCTAAACAATTAAATATCGGGCCGGCCGGTGTTATGCTATCAACGATTCTTTGTCTTTTGGGAGGCGCGATTTGGACCCCAATTCAGTATCATAAGTTGATCAAAGGTAAGGCAACAGGTATATGGGCAAAATGAGAGTTAAATAAATGTTGACTAATATAATGATATTGTGATATATACGGAATTGGGCGGAAATCAGCCGTATTTTTTTGTATAGAAGCATATAGCAAAAATTGAGGTCAAATTTAGGTTTAATTTATGACATATAATGAAACAGAAAAAGTGTTATCTGATTTGTTGCAAAAGTTTCCGGCAATTCATATTCTAGGGAAAAGTATTTACAAGCGCCTGAATTATTTGATCTATAAAAAAAAATATAATTATAAATGTTATTATAAATTGCATCAATTTCAGGTGGGCGATAAAGAAACCTTTTTTGGCTATTACGATAAATCTCCTATTAATAGTACGAATGAATATGTAATTTTTCATGAAGCGGAAAGGGAGACAAATAAACTTCCAGATCCTTCTGTCCCGATAAGAATACATTTATATGATGTAAATGCAAATAAGGTAGTAAGTTCGTTTGCTTCAAAAACTTATAATTGGCAGCAAGGAACTAAATGCCAGTGGATAGATGCTACTCGCTTTATTTTTAACGATTATGATGAAAAAGCCGATAAATACACATCAAAAATAATAAACGCCCAGACTAGATCATTGGAAAAAATTATAGATTTTCCTATTTATGATGTTTACCAGAATACTGCATTATCATTGAATTATGATCGACTCGCGGTTCTTCGCCCTGATTATGGTTATCGTAATCGCCTGAATAAAAGAGTTACCGCTAACCTTTATGAAGATGGAATCTATATTGTTGATTTAAAGAAGAATAAAAGTGAACTTCTTATCTCCATTAAAGATGTAATTGCTATTTCCTATAACGCCAAAATGTCTGAAGCACAGCATAAAGTTAATCACATTATGATAAGTCCCAATGGTAAAAAATTTATTTTTTTGCACAGATACTTTATTGATGGAAAAAAACAGGACAGGTTAATCTTGTCTGATATTAATGGAAAAGATCTAAAGGTCTTGGCTGACCACGATATGGTGAGCCATTGCTGTTGGTGGCAAAACGATAAAGTGGTTACTTTTAAACGAGATTTTAACCAAGGCGACAAATATTATGCAATAAATGTTGATAACGGTCATAAAGAGATTCTGGGCGGAAAGAAAATAAATGCTTTCGGAGACGGGCATCCGAGTATTTTTAATGAAAATATGATTTTTGATACCTTTCCCTATAAATCTCGAATGCGTGACCTGTATATGTTTAATATTAACACTGGGGAACTCAGAAAACTGGGAGAGTTTTTTGAGCCCTTTGCATATTTTGGAGAATGCAGATGTGATCTTCATCCCAAATGGTCCCTGGATGGAAAAAGAATATTTATAGATTCGGTCCATACGGGAAGAAGAAGTTTATATATGCTGGAATTAGATGATCAATTGGTTGACTTGAATGCTAAAGAACCTAGAAAAGAGGTAGTAAATGCATATTTGCCAAGTCATATGGAACATTGATGCTATCGGTGGAACCGAAAGGGTTGTCGTAAATCTGGCAAAAGGATTTAAACAGTTCGGAACTATGAAGGTTTCGGTCATATCGATAGTTGGAGATGGAAAAAGTCATTATTCACAAGAATTATTTGACGATGGTATCAACCTGATACATTTATTCCCGAAAGTCAGGAAGGTATACAATCCGACTATCACCATCAAACTAATGAAAACCATCCATGGTTTATCTCCTGACCTAATTCATAGTCATATTTGGGGAGCCTCTGTGCATAGTTTGCTTTCTGCAAAATTAATGAATTTACCTCTGGTTGTCCATGAACATAATATTAATCAAACGCAAAGGTCTTATAGAAATATTCTTGATAAAGCAACCTTCAGCCTCAGAAACAAAACGATTGCGTGTTCTCAATCTGTCCATCAATCACTTATTGAGTCATTTAAGCTAATTAACCACAAAGAGAAGTTATCGGTTATTAACAATTGTATTAACGAGCATAACATGCGACCCAGCCGAAATCGTAATGAAGTTCGTAAGGAGCTTGGTATCGGAGAAAGTGACTTTGTATTTATCAGTGTCGGAAGATTAAGTAAGGAAAAAAATCATCAATCTTTAGTCGAAGCATTCCATTCGATAGCAAAAACTTATAAGAATTCAAAATTATTGATAGCCGGAGACGGTCCTCTTTCAGAAGATTTGCGCAGTCAGCTCAAAGCCTTGCATCTTGAAAAAAGTGTTACTTTATTGGGTTTGATAAAAGATGTTCCTAGCTACCTGTCTGCTGCAGATGTTTTTGTTTTGCCTTCGTTATGGGAAGGCTTGCCCATGGTTGTTCTTGAAGCCATGTATCTTAACTTACCGCTCATTGCGAGTAATGTGGGCATCATAAACACGCTTGTTATCAATGGGAAAACAGGGTTTTTGATTGAACCTTTGGATATTAGTGCGATAAGCGGGTATATGAAAATGTTTATTGAGAACCGGGCACTGGTAAAAAAAATGGGACAGTCTGCTTCGGATCTTGTAAAAAATAGATTCTTGATCGAATCGTATGTAAGAAATCTTTCAAACATATATAAAGAAATTCTTTTGAGAAATTAGTCACGGGATATATTCCAGCCAATCTTTATAGGATTCACGTAAATAATTCGTTATGATATAATTATGTAAATTTTTCGATGGAGGATTAGCTGTGGCCTTAGTTGTGCAAAAATTTGGAGGAACATCCGTTGGCGATGTAACAAAAATACATAATGTTGCCAAAAGAATAATCAAAACCAAGCAAAATGGTAACAATGTTGTTGTGGTTGTATCGGCAATGGGTCATCAAACTGATCATCTCGTCAAATTAGCTTATGAAGTTTCAGATAATCCGAAAGCTCGTGAATACGATGCCTTACTGGCAACTGGGGAGCAGCAGTCAGCAGCGCTTGTCGCTATGGCAATTAATAGTTATGGATTTGATGCGGTTTCACTGAATGGGCATCAAGCCTGTATTTTTACTGAAGAACTTCATCTTAAGGCTCGCATATTGGATGTTGATGCGAAACGTTTGAAAAAAGAAATATTAGAAGGAAAGATCGTTATTGTAACTGGGTTCCAAGGGGTTAATTGTAATGGCGATACGACTACTATTGGCCGGGGAGGCTCTGATACTTCTGCGGTTGTTCTTGCGGCAGCTCTTAATGCAGATGTCTGCGAGATTTTTACTGATGTTGACGGGGTGTTTACAACGGATCCAAGAATGCTTCTAGATGCTCGTAAACTTGATGTCATTTCCTATGAAGAAATGTTGGAATTTGCAAGTTTAGGTTCTGGTGTTTTACATCCCAGAGCTGTTGAATGTGCTAAAGAAAATAATATAGTTTTACATGTACGGTCTAGTTTTCATGAAGGGGAAGGTACTATTGTTAAGGAGGTTACTAATATGGAAAGAAAGAAAGAAGTTACCGGAGTAGCGTTTGATACTAATACTGCAAAAATTGCTGTGCTTGGTGTTAAGGATGAGCCTGGAATGGCAGCAAAGTTATTCGGCTTATTAGCAACAGCTGCTATTAACGTCGATATGATAATTCAAAGTCAGGAAGAAGATATCAGGAACTCCATAACGTTCACGGTTCCTGAAACCGATGTCGAAAGAGCCGTTATAATATCAAAGCAGTTTAGCGAAGATAACAATGCCGGGCAAGTAATTTATGATACTAAAGTTGCTAAGATTTCTATTGTTGGTGTCGGAATGATTTCAACACCTGGCGTTGCCGCAAAAATGTTTCAAGCTCTGGCTGATAATTCCATTAATATTGAGTTAATTAGTACGTCAGAGATTAAAGTTTCTTGTGTTATTAATGAAAAATATACAAAAGAAGCTGTGGCGGCCTTGCATAAGATATTTTCATTAGATACTTCTAATTAAGGGATTATATGTACCAACTTGGCCTGGTAATACTTGTTGCTTTTTTGCTGGGAAGCATTCCTTTTTTTTCGCTTATTAACTATTATGTACGTACGATGCCCTTTGAGCGGGTAAAGACCCGAAGGTTTCCTGCAACGAAGACGTTTTTGTTTCCTATGTTTACGGTCTCCATGATGTCCGGTCTGGTCCTCCTCGATATTACCAAAGGTATCATCGCGATTTATATTGGAGATCAAGTTCTCGGGCAATCGGATTATTCTTTGATTGTGGCAACCGCCAGTTGTTTAGCCGGGAACCTTGCCAGTCAATTTATTTTCAGGAAAGACTTTGTCAGCTCATTCCTGCTCTGGGGAATTTTTTTTCGTATTAATCCCATTATTTCTCTTTTCGTTTTAGTATTTGGTATAATAATATATCTAATAATTAATAATATATCGATATTGGAATTGTCTACTGTTTCTGTTTTTCTGGTGTATTATTTGTCGAGTAATCAGCCGAAATCATTTGTAGTTTTTGCAATAATTGCACTATTTTATATCCTTATTAAGAATCAAGAATTTATAAGAAAAATAATCGATAAAGGAGCTTAATCTTTTTACTTCTTAAATGTTAGTCTTGCTACAGTTACATATTTTGTGATAAACTATGTAAAAAGTGTAGCCGGGGCGTAGCGCAGCTCGGTAGCGCACCGGTATGGGGTGCCGGTGGTCGCTGGT
The DNA here is from genome assembly GCA_003242895.1 of Candidatus Margulisiibacteriota bacterium. Taxonomy (NCBI): domain Bacteria; kingdom Bacillati; phylum Candidatus Margulisiibacteriota; species Candidatus Margulisiibacteriota bacterium. Next base: position 2,853 of record QKMY01000076.1, on the reverse strand, counting down.
TCAAATCCAGTCGCCCCGACCATTTAAGGAGTGGAACTCTGGTTAGCACGATTAAAAAGACGAAGAAAAAATACTTTACCTTTATGCTGGTACCACATAATACTAATGCCAAGGTCATTAATGTTAAGTTACCAGCATGGAGTTTTAAAGTAGCTAGCGCGTGCCTTTTCTTGTGTTTCGTGGCGTTTGTCAGCTCCATTTACTATTATACGAAAACAAATGCCAAGCTTTTTAATTACCATGAAATGATCTCCGAGAATAGTGACCAAAAAAAGCAGCTTGTTAAGTTCGATGAGGAGACCAGGAAACTTAATGTTGCCATTCAGGATTTAAAGGAAAAAGATCAAGAGGTACGAGGCTTACTTGGTATTGAAGACCTTTCCTTCTCTCGACCTTCAAAAGAGGCTTCAAAAAAAAAATATTTAAATAATATGTTTAGGGATAAAATTGTCAGTCTTTCTGTTAATGACTTACGAGGTAAACTTTATGCTTTGAACAAAGATTTGGTTCAAAGCAAGCAAAGTTATAATCTCCTTTTGGCCTCTGTAAAGGATATGACTCAGAAATTCGACTTTACTCCCTCCATCTCGCCGATTAGCGGACCTATCATTGCTGGTTTTGGCTGGCGACGGCATCCTATTTTTGGATCAATGGAATTCCATCGTGGAGTTGATATTCCGTCTTTTACAGGTGCGAATATTCTGAGTTCTGCAAAAGGGAAAGTCGTCTATAGCGGTTGGTATAGCGGATATGGTAATGCGGTAATTGTTGAGCATCGGGATGGTATTTCGACAGTTTATGGACATGCAAGCAGGCTATTGGTTAATGTCGGGGAAATCGTGAATAAAGGTCAGATAATTGCCAGAGTCGGATCAACCGGGTTGTCAACAGGACCGCATCTTCACTATGAAGTAAGAAAATGGAATCAGGCAATTAACCCGACCAAATATTTAGATCTGAATATTTTTACTGCCAATAAAGATATAAGGTAATGGGGAGGAGCTGCTGTGAGCATATTTAATGGAAAAAACTATGTCGAACAAGGTGTTACGACGCTTATCGGAAGAGGAACTGAATTCAAGGGAACCATTGATACGCAAGGTTCAGTAAGGATTGAAGGGTTGATGGAAGGGCAGATTAATGCCCAAGGGGACATCTATGTTGGCGAACAGAGCCAGGTAAAAGCTGACATGATTGGAAAAAAAATAGTCGTTGCGGGAGAGGTCACCGGGACGATTGAAGCGATTAACGGATTAGAAATAACGAGTACCGGAAAAGTATATGGCGATGTCATCGGGTCTCAATTAGTGATTGCCGAGGGCGCAATTTACAAAGGAAAAGTCAATATGGACCTGATTTCATCGAAAAGTGTCTACGATGAAGTCAATAGCCAGAAGAAAACTGAAGTTAATGAAGATAAGATTGCATTAAGTACCTCAAAAAGTTAAGCTATTGAAACAATCAACCAATAACTCAGGAATACTCTATATCATAGCACTCCCTATCGGGAATTATTCGGATATCTCCAACAGGATGATTGAAACATTGCGAAGTGTCGAAATCATTGCATGTGAAGACACCCGGGTAACCGGACTGCTTTTACAACACCTTAATCTCAAAAAGAAATTATTGAGTTACTATGAGCATGTTGAGCAGAATAAGTCGGAGGTTATCATTGATCATCTACTTCAAGGAACTGATATCGCGCTTGTATCAGACGCAGGAACCCCGCTTATCAGCGATCCTGGCTACGTTGTTGTCCGTAAGGCACGAGAGAAAAATATTCCTGTCATACCTGTACCCGGACCATCCGCAGTAATGTCCGCCTTATCTGTCAGCGGAATGTCCTCAAACAAGTTCTATTTTGCAGGATTTTTGCCAAAAGTTAATAACAAATTGAGTGAAGAGATCTTCTCTTGGAAAGACAAGGCAGGCAGTACTATCGTATTCTTTGAGAGCGGGCAGCGAATAAAAGATACACTCCAGGTTATGGAAACGATCCTGTCTGGACAGAAGCTTTTTCTGGCAAGAGAGATGACGAAGGCCTATGAACAATACCTCTATGGTCAAATAATAGAGGTATTAGAACAATTAAGCGAAACTGTCAAAGGTGAAATAACCTGTGTTATTGAAATACCGCCGAAAGATAAGATTATCGAAGAGAAATATGTCCAGTTAGCCCATGGCATGATGTCCAAGGGAATGCACCGCAAAGATGTTGTCCAGCTGCTCAGCGAAAATCTAAATTTACCGAAAAATCAGCTGAAAAAAATTTTAGAAGATTAATTGCAAACTTAAAATAGGGTGTGGTACAATCTATTAGGTTTTGCCCTATTGTGTAATGGTAGCACTCCAGATTCTGGATCTGGTTGTCGAGGTTCGAATCCTTGTAGGGCAGCCAGTTCTTTTTTATCCCAGCTAAATTCCCTGCAACCCTTTTATTAGATATTCTCCACTCTATAAAAACTATACTGCCTCCAGGCTAACTTAAGTATGCTACAATGTTATAAATGCTTATAAATTATATTCAATGTGGTTACTTAAGATATATTGGGCTCTACTCCGAAGATGGGGGAATCCAGATATTAACGACATAGTATTTTAACCCACAATCTGTAATTTTCAAAGTTTCTAAAACCGTAAGCCCTTCTTGATAGCATTTCCATTTTAGTATGAAATCCTTCTGTAATGCCATTGGACTTGCTAAACCGCCACATTCTCACGACCTCTTCTTCCCATGAATTTAACGTGTTACCTAATGTAACCAACCTATCTATTGCTGATTCGTTTAATTGCTTGAGATATTTCAAAAATACCGGGATTAATTTTTTGCACTGTTTTTTTGTTTGGTTT
>QKMY01000075.1 GCA_003242895.1 Candidatus Margulisiibacteriota bacterium | reverse complement strand
GAAGTACATTAATTCTTGTTGAACCGCCGTATACGGAACCGTACGTACGGTGGTGTGAGAGGTCGGTAGGTGAATTAATCACCTACCTCCTACTCGATAGTTTGAATATTTTTCCTGGATTAAGTATGTTCTTGGGATCAAATAGGTTCTTTATTTTTCTCATCAATAAATAATTTGTATCGCCTAATGCCTCCTGTAGATATTCTTTTTTGGTAAGGCCTATTCCATGTTCTCCTGTGATTGTCCCCCCTAATGAAATAGCTAAGTTAAAAATTCTGGTAATTACTTCGTGTAAGTTTTTTTTCCACATGGTTTCCGTGAGTGAGCATTTTAAGATATTTACATGTATATTCCCGTCTCCCAGGTGTCCGTAACCAATGAGCTTGAAGCCTGTCTCTTTTGCAATTACTTTAAGCTTTTTCATGAACGTAAAGATTTCTGAAGGAGGGACCACGATATCCTCCGATACCTTTTTTCCTCCTATGAAACGCAAGGCTTCACTTATTTTCCGTCGTATTTCCCAGATTTTATTTTGGAGCGCGGGAGTGTCGGCATAAAGAATATCCATTGCATTATTGTCTTCTGCAAGTTTCGCGATATCGGTACTTTCTTTTTCAAGCATTTCCAGATGGTTTCCATCAAGTTCAATTATAATATGTGCTTGAGCGTTACTATATTGATGCTTTTTCTTTTCCAGCTTTTCCCAGGCTTTAATGCAATCCTTTTCGAGGAATTCAATTACTGAAGGGACGTATTGTGATTGGTAAATCTTGGGAAGGAAGGTCAATGCGTCAGTATAGCTGGAAAAGGGTATCCAGAGGTCGATTTTATACCGTGGAAGAGGGAGAACTTTCAGAATTATTTTCGTAATAATGCCCAATGTGCCTTCTGATCCGATAAGAAGCCCCAGGATATCATAACCTGTGACGTTTTTTCTTAGTTTCCCTCCTAGAGTAATAATCTCTCCTGTGGTCAAAACAACTTCCAAACCAAGTACATAATCTTTTGTTACTCCATATTTTACAGCTTTCATTCCGCCTGCACATTGCGCAACGTTTCCTCCGATAGTACATGAGTTAACGCTTGCGGGGTCCGGTGGGTAGAATAAATTATGTTCACTTAATCTGTTCTGCAAAGTGATATTAATAATCCCTGGCTCGCAGACGGCCATCATGTTTTCCTTATCAATCTCAAGGAGTTTATTCATTTTTTCCAGTGACATTACAATCCCTCCATAGATAGGGATTGCAGCACCTGTGACATTTGTTCCGGCACCTCTCGGTGTAACAGGGATACTGTATGAATACGCGATTTTCATTATTTTTGATACTTCTTCCGTTGTCTGTGGAAACACTACTATTTCTGGTATTATAGACGTGAGTTTACTTTCATCAGAGGTAAAGTTTACTACGGCATCTGCATCGGTTAATAGGTGATCACCAACTGCTTCTCTTATCTCTAAGAGTATTTCGTTATTAACTTTATTATATGGAAAATGATTTATTTGCATGGTATTTGGCTTATCAAATATTAGAATAGGACTACATGCCAATGGTGTCAATATAAAGGCGATCAATTGATCGCCTTTTAGATGTATTTATTTTAGATAATCTTTTAACTTTTTAAGTCGGGACGGGTGCCTGAGTTTTCTTAGTGCTTTTGATTCGATTTGCCTGATACGCTCTCTGGTAACATCATACACTTTTCCAACTTCTTCGAGAGTTCTTGGTCTTCCATCATCTAGCCCGAATCGTAGTTTTAATACCATTCGTTCTCTTTCAGAGAGTTCTTTCATGACATTCTCTAAATCATTACGCAGTAAGTTCCTGTATAACAGCTCTTCTGGAGAAGCAGAAGCTTCATCTTTAACGAAATCACCAAGTTTTGAACTGTCTGATTCATCGCCTATTGGTGTTTCCAGAGACACTGGAGATAACGCCGAGTTGAAAATATCTCTTACCTTTTCAACTGGAATTCCAGCTTTTTCAGCTACTTCGTTCTCAGTTGGTTTTCTGCCAAATTCTTGCATTAGCATTCGAGAAATTTTTCGCAGCTTTGATATTGTTTCTCCCAAATGTACAGGTATTCTTATTGTTCTTGATTGGTCTGCAATTGCTCTCGTAATTGCTTGTCTAATCCACCACGTAGCATATGTGGAAAACTTATAACCTTTTGTATAATCGAATTTTTCAGAAGCTCGTATCAGCCCAATGTTCCCTTCTTGTATTAAATCAAGAAAGGTAAGTCCTCTGCCAATATATTTTTTTGCTATACTTACTACTAATCGTAAGTTAGAGTTAACCAGGTCCTTTTTTGCTGCTGTACTTCCACTCACTATTTGTTTTGCCAGTTCTTGCTCTTGGTCAGATGTTAAAAGGTCTACCGTTCCAATCTCTTTCAAATACATTTTAACAACATCGTTAGTTTTTATTTCATGCAATTCTTTTTGCTTTTCAGAAATCTCAGGTTTTGTTTCAGCTTCTTGAGTTTCCGGAAGTTCAGATACTATATCTATTCCCTGATCTACCAAGCTTTCAATGAACTCCAGATTATCTTCCGGATTATAGATGAAACCTAATATATCATCCGGCGTTAAATAACCATTTTGTTCAGTGCTTATTTTCTCTAACTGCTCAATTTCCTGTTTATCTTCAAAGGGAACCTCGTTTGAGAATTCTTGAGTATCTTCAAAAAAAATTTTATCGTCAAAATTGTCCATAGATATCGCCACCTGTTTTTATTTAATCTTCAATTCATCGCTTTTAACCAGCACTGAATAGTGTTGCTACAATAATTAGCTGTAGTAACATTAATTTTGTGCTTTTATAATACCCCGAATTTATTATTATACTTCTTTTCTCTATTAAGTCAACGTTTAGATTAAAACAATATTTAGCTGACACAGCGAATAATTTAGTATAACTACCAGTTGATCGAGACATGATATGTTATTTCAATTAACGCCATTATTTTTGTTGTTGCAGACTTTACCAGCTTACTGTCTATCAGCCACGGTAGCTTAATTGATAATTGTGAAAGTTATTAATCAACTTTCTAAGCAACAACTCCATATAATATGATATCAATAAATGGACATTATAAAAATAGATATTTTAAGAAATAAACAGTAAGAGGATATTTTGATTGCCGAAAATAATAGGGGGATTCTATACCTTTTTAATTAAAAGCGCAATGCTTTCTTGATGAGGTGTGTACGGAAATAAATCGAAAGGCTGTAAGCAGCTGATCGTATAACCTTCTTGTAAGTATTTAAGGTCAATTGCAAGAGTTTTTGGATTGCAGGAAACATAAATCAACCATGGCAACGCATGTTCAAGTAACATTTTTCTCGTTTTAGGGTGAAGGCCTTCCCGTGGCGGATCGATGATTGCCAAAGTATTTTCTTTATCGTAATTGAATTCTTTTAAAAATAGTCTGACGTCTTTATGGTGATAGGAGATATTTGTCAGGTTATTAAGGGTTTTGTTTATTTCTGCATTAAGAATGGATTGTGCATGGAGTTCAACTCCAATTATTTCTTTTTTTAGATCAGCAATGTAGATGCCAATGCTTCCTGCACCGCAGTAGAGGTCTAGCACAGTTTCTGTTGGGATAGTGTTTACTATATCCTTTAAATGCCGGTACAATACCTCTGTCCCTTTGCTGTTTGTTTGGAAAAAGGATGAAAGTGATACTTCATAGTGTCTCTCATCAAGCTTCTCAAGGAAATAGTTCTGGCCTGTAATAGTGATCTGCTGCTCATAAGTGACGGTATCTGCAATATTACTATTTATTACAAGAGAAAAACCTACGAGTTCGGTAATTTCTTTTTTCAATATTTCTGAGAGCAGTTCGAGGTCAGGCAGGTTTTCATGGGCTGTAATCAACGCAATAATAATCTGTCCGGTATTTTTACCTTCCCTGATAAGCAGGTGACGAAGTGTGCCTTCATGCGTTCTTGGATTATATGAAATCAGGTTGTTTTTATTAGCCCAATCAATGATAATTTCTCTTATTCTGCTTGACTTGGTTGATTGCAGCCGGCATTCCGGAGTGTTGATTACAGTAGAAAAATCGCCTTTTTTGTGCATTCCCAGTATTATCGAACCATCTTTTGTTCCGAAAGTGAATTCCATTTTGTTTCTATAGTATAAAGTAGTTGGAGAAGGAATTATTGCTTCAGGTTCTGCATAAATATCCTGGTGTTTCAATTCGTTTAATAATAATCGATTTTTTAGAATAAGTTGATTTTCATAAGTTATATCTCTGAATAAGCATCCACCGCATTCAGGGAAGTGGGGACAGTCCGATTGAGCGCGAAGTTCGGATTTTTTTAGCATCTCGGTTACCGAGGCGTAATGTATCCCTTTCCTTTTTCTTTTGATCCTTACCGAAACAATATCTCCTGGAACTGTGTCTTTGACGTAGATTAATTTGTTCTCGTATTTCCCGGTGCCATAAGTTCCATAACAGATGTCGGTAATCTCTAATGAGGTAATGTGTTTGTCCATAATGTGTTTGTCCAGTTTATTGCGGCTGCCGGGTATGAGGCTTATCTACAGCAATTAGTTTGTTTTCTCGGTGTAACCGAGCGACTTAAGGAAGCCATTATTCTTTCTCCAGTTATGCTTCTCTTTTACATTAAGAGTAAGCGTGATTGAGCCTTGGATAAAATTCTTTAGCTCTCTTTTCGAAAAGTTTTTTATTGTCTTAATTTTCGACCCGTCTTTCCCAATCATAATTTTCTTTTGGCTTTCGGTCTCAACATAAATAACAGCATCTATAACTGCAGAACCGTCAGGTAATTCTTTGAACTCTTCGATTCTTACCGCAGTGGCATGAGGAATTTCATCCTGCATGTTAATGATTACATGTTTCCTGATTATCTCAGCTGTAATAAACCGCAGATTTTGGTCTGTGATCTCTTCGGGATCAAAATACGGCTCACCTTCGGGCAGATAATTAAATATCTTTTCGATGAGCTCCTCTGTGTTAGTTTTGTTGAGAGCTGAGATATCTACAGACTTAAAATCGCTGAACAGTTGAGTGTACTCTTTAATGAAAGTTCTGGGACAATCAATCTTATTAAACACTAAGATGAAGGGTTTTTTCTGGTGTAATATGTTTTCGGATAAAAACTTTTCTTCAGGTCCGAAAGGACGTGATACATCGACGATATAAAGAACGACATCGATATCGCTGTCACTTAGAACGTTAAGCGCAGTCTCGTTAAGTATTTCACCAAACTTAGCGGTAGTCTGGTGTATGCCGGGAGTATCAATAAAAACAATTTGCCCGCGCACGTCACTAAAAATCCCTTTTATCTGATTTCTTGTTGTCTGCGGGACATTAGAAGTTATTGATATCTGCTCCCCGATAATCGTATTAAGGAGTGTTGATTTCCCTACATTAGGCCTGCCAATGAGTCCAACAAAACCGCTTTTATACATCTTTACTCCTCAAATATGAATTTGTTTGTTTTAGTTATGTAAGTATAGTTAATAATTTACTCCAAATCAAGTAACGATTTTATCCGTTGAATATTTTTTATTATAGATATATATTCGGGGCACTGTATTTCAGTATGGTGCGATGGTCATTAATGGTATTGCAAGTTTATGAAGGGAGCAGAATATGATAAGAAAAATGATTGCTGCAAATGTAACCTTAGCTATGCTCTTTATAGTAGTTGTTCCTGGCATGACTATCGATACCTCAAAATCATTGGATGGGGCCCAAGATGCTTTTATTAAGATTTCGAAAGAAGCGACTCCGGCAGTGGTTAATATTTCAACAACAAGGGTAGTTAAGAACGAAGAAGCTCAAGAATCGTTAAGAGAATTTTTTGGAGACGATTTTTTACGAAAATTCTTTGAAGCGCCTCGAGGTGACTACAAACAGACTAGTCTTGGTTCTGGTGTTATTGTCGATTCTCGAGGATATATTCTGACTAATAATCATGTAATTGAAGGCGCGACTTCGATAGTAGTGAGATTGAATGATGCTCGTGAGTTCAAGGGAAAAGTCATTGGGGTGGATACGAAGACCGACCTTGCTGTTATCAAGATCGAGGCAAAAAACCTGACTGTGGTGAGATTCGGTGACTCTGACAAAATAGAAGTCGGACAATGGGCAATTGCAATCGGGAGTCCTTTTGGTTTTACTCAAACAGTTACGGTTGGCATAATATCGGCAAAAGGCAGGTCGAGAATCGGTCTGGTTGATTATGAAGATTTTATGCAGACGGATGCCGCGATCAATCCAGGGAACAGTGGCGGTGCACTGCTCAATATTAATGGAGAGCTCGTAGGAATTAACACTGCGATATTTTCCAGGACAGGGGGCTATGAAGGCATCGGTTTTGCAATCCCCTCGAATATGGCGAAAATTGTCATGGATGACCTGATAAGATATGGAAAGATCACACGTGGATGGTTGGGTGTGTATATTCAGCAGATAGATGAGAAGCTGGCTCGGCAACTGGGCGTAAAAACCTCAGAGGGTGTCCTGGTCGTTGAGGTTTCACCGGGAAGTCCTGCTGAAAAAGCAGGGGTAAAACGCAGGGACGTAATTACTAGTTATGATGGAAAGAAAGTAACCGATCCGGCGGAACTCAGGAATATGGTCGCGACGTCAAAGGTCGGGCAGAATGTTAAGCTGAACATTATTAGAAATGGCAAAGAAATGGAGATAACCGCACATATAGAATTGTTACAGGAAGGTAAGGCAGCTCAGAAGTCATCACCGCCGGCACAATTCAATAAACTTGGACTTAAGGTTCAGCCGTTAACTCAGGATCTAGCGGATAAACTGGGATATAAAGGATTAAAGGGTGTACTCGTTTCTGATATAGAAGCTGGGAGTTTATCAGACGAGGTTGGGCTTAAGCCGGGTGATCTCATCATGGAAGTCAATCAGCAAGAGGTAACAAACACCAATGATTTCGATAAGGCAATAGCTGATATAAAAAAGGGGGACCGGTTATTGTTGCTGATCCGTAGAGAAGGGTTTTCGTATTATGTTGTTATCGAAATAAATTAATAAATTTTGCTCCTAGATTTGTTGCAGCTTTTATATTTGAGCGCATCCGGTAGGAATCTCACCTGCGCAGATGCGCCAAATCTTTCGTCTCTTTTATCTGCCGGTTTTTATAGAAATTTGTTTTTTTTCCTGTAGTTATATTCCAATCCTATTGAAAAGTTCTGATAATATTGTAAGATGGAAATAGGGCTATTTACAATTTATATGCGGTTAAAGAAAAAAATGAAAAGCAATTATTATATTTATAGATTTTTACTAAGTTTTATTTTTTTATTATTAGCTGAAACCCCCTTGCTATACTCTATAGAGATAAAAGTGTACAATAATGGTTTGGGCACTTACGTGAAAGACCAAACCGTAGATTTAGTTCTCTTTAATAAAGACCAACTCGTAGCAACTACGGATCTAACCTCAGATAAAACCGGATTCGCGAGAAAAGACTTGGAGCAGCTGACTACTGAAAGTGTTTTATCTTTAAGCACGGTATACGAAGGATACACTTTCTATAACAAGGAAACCATTCAGAATAACGAGGCCTCGATTACTCTCAATGTATACACTCCGGACTATAGGCCGCAGGATTTAACCATAAAGCTTTATCATTGCATTATTTCTTCGATGAAAGATCACTTGATTTTTGATGTGCGGTTAATACTCGAAAACAAAGGCTTGAATTACTTTGTTTCAGGAAATAATGGTTTTTTATATCCGTTTTTTGAAGGTGCTACATTGCTTAACGCTTCTCCTATCGCAAAGATTGCCAACAAAAATATTTCTTTTGACGAGGGGGTCCGTCCCGGAGAAAGTATTTTTTCATATACCGTTATAGTTCCGTACAATTTTAAGCGGACATATGAACTGCCTGTTAAGGCAATCTATCCAATTATTGATTTGCTGGTTATTGGAGATGATAATATTGACATAAATATAAACGATAGCGTCGCTAGTATTGATAAGAGAGTCAAAAACATTTCCAGTGACATTAATATTACATATTTCACAGCCAGAAATATTGATAAAGACTTTAGAATACGGGTTATCCCTGTTAATAACTATAGATTACTATTCATTAAAACATTTTTTGTCTTAATATTTATCTTGGTATTTATCATTTTTATTTATATAAAGATAAAGAATCGCCTCGTTCCCTCATTTAATAATCTAGTAGAAAATATTTCGAACAAAGAGAGATATGATAAAGAAATTATTAAATAACAAATTCCCTTGTATTCCCTTACTATTGATCGTATAGTAGATGATGCTGATTATGATCTTGCTGTTTGTAAGGCGCGAAAGGATATAAGTATGCAATTAAATATGCAACAAGGACTGGAGCTTCGACAACAACTGAAGCAAATATTGACTCCATTGATGATCCAAAGCTTGAAGATACTTAATCTTCCATATCAGGAATTAACCGCAAAAGTTCAACAGGAAAGCGAAGAAAATATAGTCGTAGATATTGAGCAGCAAGATGCGTTGCTTTCTTATTTACGAGATAGCGGGTCCTCTATAACACGGCTTCGGTCTCCATCAGAAGAACATTTTAATTACCTGGATAAAGTAGCCTCAAATGGTGGCTCGCTCTATGATCATCTCATGGTTCAACTAGAACTTGAATATCTAGAGGAACCGGACTTTTCGATCGCCAATAAGATCATCGAGAATATTAATGACCGGGGATTTTTAGAGGGGTTCCCTGATCTTAAGGTTCAATTGATGAAGGATTTTAACGTTGCGGAAAATCGTATAAAAAGCTTGCTTTCTGTTGTCCAGTCTTTTGAGCCGGCGGGTGTCGGGGCCAGGAATGTCAAGGAATCCTTGCTTCTTCAGATCCAATCCTATTCTTTTGAAGACGACGACCTTAAAGAAATTTTAGATATGATAGTTACAGATTATCTTGAGGAACTGGCGAGGAAAGATTATGAGACTATTGCGATGGAGCTTAGTATCGACGAAGAAGATGTCGAACGGGCAGCTGAATTTATCGAGAATAATCTCAGCCCGGTTCCTGCCGAGAGTTTTCTGAATAATAATGGCGAGGTTAATGTAATTCCTTCTTTTGAGATCAGGAAGGAAGGGGACTCATACGTGTTCATTAACCTGGAGAAAGAAAAGGGGATAAAAATACGTTTCAACCAGAAGTATCTCGACCTTTTTCAGGCTCCTGATACCGATGAAAAAACCAAGGAATTTATTCGCGAGAAAATTAATAACGCCAAAAAGCTCATAGATATGATAAGCCGCCGAAATGAAATGATGGATAAAGTTGGAAATATCTTAGTTGAAAGGCAGAAAGATTATTTTGACAAAGGTATTCATTTTCTTATGCCTATCTATCAGAAAGAAATTGCAGAGCAAGTTGAAGTGCATTCTTCGACTATTAGCCGCGCCATAGCCTCTAAATATATCGCCACACCTTCAGGAATACTTCCTCTGAAATACCTTTGTCCTCGTCAGGTCAGTGGCGTTGCCGTAGAGAGAGTGAAGTACATTATCCGGGATATAGTGGATCAGAATCAATCTTTTTCCGATCTCAAAATCGCCCAAAAATTAGAAGAATTCGCTATTTACATAAAGCGTAGGACCGTTGCAAAATATAGAAGTAGTATAAAACTTCCGTCATCATTTAAACGAGGAGACAAAAAATGAATCCGGTTTTTCTTCAAATAGGGCCAATAGTCATAAGATATTACGGCTTAATGTATCTGATTAGCTTTTTATTTGCAATTTACATTGCAAATTTAGAAATTAAGCGTCGTGGGCTTGGTTGGAATTTTGAGAAATATATTGACCTCATGATGTATTCTTTTCTATTAAGCATTTTAGGTGCCAGGATATATTACGTAATTTTCACTTGGAGTTATTACAGTAAAAATCTAGCGGATATCGTAGCTATATGGAAAGGTGGCTTAGCTATCCACGGCGGTATTGTAGGCGCAATCATTGGGATTCTAGTATTTTCTCGTATGTTTAAGTTTAATCTGTGGACAGTCGGAGATATTTCGGTATTAGGCCTTTCTCTTGGCCAGGTATTTGGACGATTTGGGAATTTCATGAATGGTGATGCTCACGGGGTCCCGACGTCATTGCCATGGGGAGTGATCTTCCCTTCGGATACCCCTGCCGGAATGCAGTTCCCCGATACTCCGATACACCCGGTAATGCTCTATGAAATGGTGCTTGATTTCGTAATTTTTTTAATGTTGTGGAGATTAAGGAAACGTCCTTTTAAGCCAGGGTTTTTATCAATGCTTTATTTTATTCTTTACTCGATCATCAGATTTTTCGTATGCTTTTTCCGGGCTGACAGTTTAATGCTGGGACCTCTTAAAGTGGCTCAGGTTATTAGTATTCTGACAATTGTTGTTGCGGGCTATATTATGTATTCCCGCAAGTTATGGGAGACAGAATCGCTGTGACCTGGCTGGCTTCTGTTACACAAAGGCTTCTTGCGGGATCTGATCGTAGCAGGACTCATCGTCCACGATTTTATTATCCCCAGGCGTAAAACAAATAGCTTTTAGCTCAATGAATTTGCTATAGAGGTCCCTGTTTGCAGGATTAACTTTGTCAGAGGCGTTTCCGATAAAAGAGTTTAATTTGGAAGAAAAAATAATCATTTTTTGTGATAACCCTTTTACCTGAAGCTGGTATTTATCGAGGGTAGCATCAATTGTAGCAATTCTGGCTTCGATTTCTCCATTTTTAGCAAATACTTCTTTGTTGGCTTCATTTATTTGTTTTGTTTTTTCGTCTAAAGCTTTTAACTCGGTTTTATCTTTATTAAGATCGTTTATTTTTTGGTAAATATCTTTAAGTTGTTCACGAATACCCCGGTTAAAATTATAACAGTAATTTATTCTGGCATTTAAGTCTTTTTCATTCATTTTGCTCATGATTTGATCTATAGTTGCATTAAATTCGTCTAATGCTTTGAAATCATTATTTTGTGCGAAGAAATCCCGGGTGTTTTGGACGATTTGGTTTGCTAGTAACTGAACTGTCGGATCATCTGAAAATCTCATTTTTATTTCGGTTGCAGATTGGCCTACTCGGTTTAAGGCTTTTGATGCTCGTAAATAGAGTTCTTTGTAATCATCAATATTTTTCTCGAACATTTTTTTTGCATCATCATCTTTACAGTGTTTTCTTATAAATAATAATAATTCTTCCGGATCTTTAATCGATTCTAATTGGCTGTGATACTCATTCTTGGTATAACGTTTTGCATCCTCAATAATTTTTTTCTTACAATCATCAAGGCTATTTTTGACCTCGTCCTGAGCTACTTTTGCCTCGCTTGCGTTTTTAGCTGCTTCCTGTGCGTTTTTAGAGCCATTTAGTTTGTCGATAGACCCATTCAGGACATCTATTGACTTCTGGCTTTTTTCGAATTTAATAGCAGGTGGGAGAGGTTCTTTAGTTTGCGTGTTAGAGGTTTTTTTTGTTTCCGTTGAGTCAATATTCGAAGGAGCACTCGATTTGTCTGCTACGGAGCTTTCCGGGTGCTTGTCTGCTGCTTGAGGTTTATTGTTTGGGGTAGTTGTTCCGAATACATTTGTGTTAACTTCAAAAGTCATAAATAGACTCCTTTTCGTTATTAGATTCTTCTTGTACTATTAATTAAGTACCCATGTTTTTTGATAGCTAAACATCTAAAATTTGAAGAATACATTTCCGAAGAGAACACTTACACACTGTATTATCGTAATAAATATTATTATATTTCAAAAAATATGCTGCCCCCAACTCCTAAATAGAAAATTCACACAAAGATATAGGAATGTATAGGACAGATTTTTGCCAAAAAATTTACTAAACCCTGGATGGTTTTGATTTTTTA
>QKMY01000074.1 GCA_003242895.1 Candidatus Margulisiibacteriota bacterium | reverse complement strand
TTGTTACTTTTCACCTCTTAGGTGATTTTTGTTTTTTCGTCGAAACAATTGTAACAACTGGAGGTTCTTTTGTTTATAGGCTTTCTATTTAGGAATTGGCAAAACCATAAGAATGAAAGTTAAGAAAATTTTGTTGTTGTTTTTATTGCTTGTCGCCAGCGTATTGATCCTCCTGGGCTGTGGTACGACCAGCAAGAACACCTCTCCCAGTGGTGAAAATACCGGTTCGTTTAATATCACCGGAATCCTTTCGGGAGCTATGGCCCCATCCTCAATAGTTAACGCGGCGGAATCGGCAAATTATGTCTACGCAGTCAACACCTGCCCGGAATATGGATCGGTATGGCGGAAAAAGGTACTGCTTAATCCTGATGGCAGTTTCGAAATATCCCTAACAAAAGGAGACCCCTGGATACTGGCATTTATTGACACGAACGAGACCGGTGCAGCCATGATAAAGGGAATATTCAAGGCAGAGAGTCTTGATTGTATCGCACCCAAGGCCGCGGTCATAGATGGCAAGGCCAGTATAGGAACACTGAACATAGATGTGTCAGGGAATGCAGAGATATCCTCGGAAAACTACGACACCTTCATCGGCAATCTTGGTATGCTGGATGCCGAAGCCACGATGCTGGGACAAATGGATGACCTTATGCTGCGGTATATCAACCCTGATATGAACAATAACGGGGTCCTTGATATGGATGAAGGGACACATGTCAATATTACCTTCTGGAGCGAATTTAATTATGGCAACAATCTTTTGACAGCCAATGTGCGTGCAGGCCAGCCTATACCAACGAACCAAACTCCAACATTTCGCGGTGTGCACCCCCAGCTCAGGGTATTCGACGACAGCAGCAAAAGCCATCTGTCAGGTCTGCCGCCAAAATGGTCCCTCACATGGACGGAACAGGGCAGTTTTGTTGCAGCAGATATGTATGAAGCAACCGATCTATCAGCAACCTTCGTATCCGGGAATCCCGGTCACTGGGTGTCTTATGACGGGGAAGCCGTAAGTGCCAAGATCGAGTTCCCCTCACACGTTACAAAGGTACCCGAAGGTACATATACCTATAGGTTGTATAACGGCCTGGTTAGGGCCCCTGCCCTTACCTTTGAGTTTACCAATGTCAAAACTCCGGCAGATGCTTCTTACCCGACGAATTTCGTCTTCCCGTTCCCTGTCTTTAATGTGGACTCCAGTGGCAACATTACCTCAATAGACTATACCTGGAAGAAGTATAACGGTACCGGGTTTGTTAACGCGACCTCAGGCGAGCTGGAAATGATCCTCGGCAAGAAATCCGCTTCGATAAAGTGGTACGAGGGTTTAAATAAAAGCTGCTATATTATGATTAAACCCCATGAGCAGAATTTCCCACTCACCGGTACGATCCCTGTCAGTGCCGGGTATAAGGATTTTGACGGACCTACTGCCCGTGATAACATAACAAAACTGACCATAGCATTTGAGACAAGGATGGGAATGCTCATGAACATGAGTATCGATTAAAACAGTCATTTCGTATCAGAAAATCAGATCAAGAGACCGGACAAAAGGCCGGTCTTCTTTTTCTGACAACAGCCAAAGTATAAACTCCGGAGTTCTTTGTCCGTCAGGTCGATAACACCAAAGACTACCCTGTTGCAGCAGCCGGGAATATTGAAGGGTACGTCGTTTTACTCCTGAGCAAGTTCCTGCATTGCCTTTTCTTCGTCCTGATGAGCTATAAACATAATAATCTTTGGATCGTCATTAATATCTTGTATGATATACGAAACATCAAACTCTATCAGCTTATCCCCGGTTTTTTTGAATGTAGCTCCCCAGTGTACCGTAATCAGCGTGTATTCGTTGCTAATAGGAGTTTCTTTCATGGATAATATTTTTGCACCTGTTTGCCCGACACTTTTGTAAAATTCGGCTGCCTGACGGGACAATTTCATGAATTCATCTCTACTATTGGCGATTGACCCGTTTGGACCTGCAGAAATAAAGTGTTCCGCGAACATCGGCACCTGCTTTTCAACCTCAAGCGCACTGAATGCTTTCTCGTACTGCGCAAACATCTTTTTTATTTTTTCTTTCATAGTACTCCCTCCACGCCGGGATAGTAGTAGTAGTAGTAGTAGTAGTAGTAGTTCAACTGGAAGCTGTCAATCTTCTTTTTTAAGGGTTACAGTGAAATTTTTATCATCTATGGTTATTTTATATGTACCATACGAGGGTTTGACTGCTACTTCTGGTATATCCGTAACTTTCACATTTATGGGGACTCCCCTGTCGAAGTTCTTCACCAGTAGCTGTACCAGACGATGTTCATCTGAAGATTTATAACTCTTAATCATTTTATCGGCGATATTCGCTGCAACTTTATCACTTGCCCTAACAATTCCAGCGATACCGGAAAGGGTTATAAAGTAAGCCATTAACAGAAATGCCAAGATGATAACTGTAAAAATAATCCAATTATTTACTCCAACTGCCCAGACACCGTTTTCTCCTCTTTCCAAAATAACAAAATTGTTTCTGCCTTGGTCCATCAATTCACCTTTGTATCTCTGATGTATGCGAAAACACTATCCGTTTATTGCTCGGGAGTATAATACATTTAAGAAAAATAGTAACTTATTTATTTTTTCATAATATATTCGATAAAGGGTAAGCGATCCACGAACCCCATATTTTTATTAGTATCGTAGAGATGTCATAGTATTGAAAAAAAAAGAGGTGAAACTATGGCAAAACGAAGAGAAAACCGTCGGAACGAAAATCGAGGGAACGCTGGGCTAAAGAAATCAGGAACTGGCGTGCCAGCGGAAAGAGCCAGAAGAAGTATTGTGAGGAACGAGGAGTAAGTTTCTGGAATTTCAAGTACTGGGGTGGAATTTTGAAAAGGAATGCCGTATCGGCGTTGATTCCGATCAGCTCAACCTGTTTAACAAACCAGCAGACTCCAAAGAACAACCTCCGACGGATACCGATGATATTGTCAAAGTCGTTGGGTATAGCCGGAATAAGAAAAAGAAAAAAGACCTCAAGGAACTGCCACGGGAAATCAAGCTCATCCCGGTAGCTGAAGAAGAGAGGAACTGTAGCTACGGGCATGTTAAAAATAGCCTGGGTTATGAAATCAAAGAAATAATGCACGACAAACTTCTCCCTTGGAATATCAGGCTCTAACCTGGACCACTGCTACTGACAATATTGGAGTTCGTGGATCGCTTACCGTAGTACTCATCTTTCGCTTATGAGAAAAAAACAAAGAGGACAAGCAATCACTAGCCCAAACACATCAGCTCAAGGTACAATAGATATTTAGTATTGACTACAGATGATTAAAAGAAAATAATATTATTAGTTATATTATCCGGAGGTTTCATATATGTCAGAATTATGTCCAAAATGTAAGGTAATACAGAACATGAAAGTTGATGAGTCAGAACGTGAGATTGTTGATAATGAAGGAAAAAAACAAAAGATTACGACACAATCTTATCAATGCGAAGTGTGTAATTCTTTTGTCCGAAGTGAAGATTCAAAAGCAGAATAATCCTAGTGGTTCGGAGCTAGAGTTACTTTATAATTTTCATTGATCTTTTCCTGAGCATATTTTCAATCGCTTTTTTGGTATCTGGATTTTCGCCTGTTTCAAAATTCGCCGTTCTGAATTCTTATAAACCAGCAGTGAAAGATAGCATGCGGCCGAAGCTTAACCTAATGTGAAATAAAAAGTAGCACCTTTATCATATTCACTTTCTGCCCATATTCGCCCATTGTGTTTCACAATAACCCGCTTCACTATTGCCAGACCTATTCCTGTGCCTTGGAATTCTCTGACATTACCTACTCGTTTAAACGGTTCAAATATACCCGCTGCATCCGCCATTCCAAACCCAACTCCATTATCGCTGATTACGTACGTTCGAGTGTTATTTATGACCTCGGTTCTAAACTCTATTCTTGCCACATCTCGCTTAGCAGTGTATTTCCATGCATTATCCAGCATATTCCCAAGAGCAATCTGGAGCATATTAGCGTCCGCCTCAGCAATAACATTTTTCTTAATAACAACTTCAACTTTCCGCTCCGGTTGTGATTCGTGCAGCTCCGTTAGGGTATCTTCAACTATTTTACTTAGATTGATTGAAGCTCGTTTCAGCTCTAATCTTGATACCCTTGATAAATTAAGGATGTCATCAATCAGCACTGCCATCCCCAAGCTTGAATTTTCCAGTTTATTTAAATAGTCTTCCCTCTCGTCATCACTCATTGTTTGATATTCATACCTAAGTATATGGCTGTATCCGTTGATAGCTCTGAGTGGCCTTCTCAGGTCATGAGATACTGAATAGCTAAACGATTCCAAGTCATCATTCGCTATTTCCAGATCAGTTGTTCTTATTTGTAGGTCCTTTTCAGATTGCCTTAGCTCCTGAATAGCAGCAGTCAAAGCCAATCCGACAATAGTATATATACCTAGATATCCTTGCAGAATTAGTAAAGCAACTATTACATTATCTCTTGCAAATGGACCAAATCCAAATGCAGTACTAACAATAGCCGGGATTGATACTGCCAGGGACAGAAAAGACATTCCTTTCATGCCATATGCATAGGCAACCCAGAATATAAATGGAAGAAGCAAATATTGTATTGGGTAATGAGGTTTATTACTAAAAAGAATATCCGAAAATACGACTAACTCGGTAATAACAAGAGCCGATATAAAGATTAAAGCAGTTATCATGGGCCATTTCCTGAGTTTTAAACTCAATGGTCGGCTCCAGGCAAGAATAAGAGGCGTAATTATTAAAGCTCTGACCAAATGTCCTACCCACCACGTTACCCAGGCAAACGGATATTCTGATGGTTCAATAAATCCACCGATCAGCAGCAAGGTGGTGCCAATAAATGGACTAATAAGTACAGATACAAATACAGCAACAACAAAAATAAAAACATGATAAAGTTTTGCCATCGGATACGAGGTTCCTGTGAACCTTCGAATAATATATCCACCAGCAAAGGCTTGCAGGGCTGCACCTCCGCCAATCATAGTCCCGGCAAGAAACGCGTAACCGGAAAAAGTAGGGTAAGCAGATAATTGCGCGATATTGGCAAGACTGGCACCCAACCATATTCCATACAATACCCTGTACCCAAATAGCAATACAAACGCTAGTGCAATCCCTGATGGTACCCATATAGGAGCAACATTTCCTGGATATACAACAAGAATACCCCCTAGCTTTGCTGCCAGATAATAGACTATCGCCACAACTATTGTTTCTATAATTATTCTAACAACACCCCGGCCTATTTCACTTAGGCTACTATACATCTGCCATTTCATGCTGCCTTTCTGGACATGTCTACAGCTGACTCTTGTCCACCGAAGGTAAAATAAAAAGTAGCTCCTTTCCCTTCTTCACTTTCCGCCCATACAGTTCCCTGATGTTTCTTAACAATAGCCAGTACTATCGTAAGTCCGATCCCATACCCTTCTCTTACTGAAGAATGGCCCTGAAGTCTATAATATGGCTGGAATATTTTATCTGCATATTCCTGTTTAAATCCGATTCCATTATCTTTGACATAGTAAACATCTGTGCCATCTATCTGCTTTTTGCCAAACTCTATGTAATATCTGTCTTTGTCTCCGGTATATTTCCATGCGTTTGATAGTAGCCCGTTAAGAACTTCTGTAACGTATTCCTTATCTGCAAAGGTGAAAACATCCGGTTGAATAACAACGTCACCTTTCCTTATATTATCTTCTTTCTTCAGTTTTTCCATGATACGTTTTGCTGCCAAACTGAGATTAATGTTGTCCCTTCCCATAGTCTTTCTAAGCAATGCAAGAAGGTACTGCATCGTGTCCAGCATATACTCCATCTTAGTAATATTATCACGTGACCGTTCTATATATCGTAACTCATCTAGGGAACAATGCCGCTCCTTACATTTCTCCATAGCAAAACCGTTATTGGCACTAATGCCTCTGATAGGGTTGTACAGGTCATGAGACATACTATAGGCCAGGGTTTCCAATTCCTCATTTGTTACATTAATCTGTGCTGTACGTTCGTTGACTCGCTGCTCAAGAGTTTGGGTCAGCTGCTTAAATCTAGCCTCACTTCGACGCAAATCCTTTTCGGCTTTCTTTCGGTCAGTTATATCTGCAAGCGTAGCCACTGCTCCTATCTGGATTCCTTCCTTTGTGAATATTGGAGCTGCACTGAAATCTATGATGAGTCTCTCTGTTTCTGAATATCTCAAACATACTTCGGCTCCTGTTACGATCTCTCTTTTTTGTAGTGCTCTGATAACAGGTATCTCATCATAGGGATATAGCTGTCCGTCTTCTTTCTCTACCTTAAGATACTTAGTAATTCTATCAAACATTGGTTTTTCTCTGGTTTCTTCGGAATAACCAAGGATTTCTTCTGCTTTTTTATTCAGGTTTATTATCTTCCCCTCCATATTATATATAATTATTCCTTCGGCAATTGAAAAAATAGTAGCATTGAGTTCTGCATTCCTTACTTTCAGTGCTTCTTCAGCGTTCTTGCGCTCAGTGATATCTGTAAAAAGTGTAGTAAATTCGCCATAGGTTGATTGGCAGACAAAGATGGAGAGCCATTGCTTGGTAGGCTCAAAATAAACTTCAAAAAATAATTCTCCCCCTTGAAGGGCAATCTTGCCAAAATTACCAATGTAATCAAATGAGAATTTCTCTATACCAGGAAATACCTCCTTAATAGATTTACCTTCTACATCTTCTTTCCGAACACCAATGATCTCTTCATAAGCATAGTTGATCTGAAGGGTAATAAAATCTATCGGATTGCACTTCTCGTCAGTAATTATCCTGCAATGTGATATTCCATTAGATCTTGCATTGAAGAGAGTATTATATCGCTGAACATTTGCACGAAGCTCGGACTCAACTTGTTTGAGCTTTGAAATGTCACTGAAGGTAGTTACTGCACCAATCTGTCTGCCGTCTTTCGTAACAATCGGAGCGGAGCTGGAATTAACACTCACAAAGGTATTGTCCTTATACCTAATCTGCAACTCAATTCCTGTTATGGATAGGCCCTGATGCAATGATTTGTAAATTGGATATTCTTCAGGTTTTAGCGCACGGCCTTCTGCATTGAAGATGCTCAGGAATTTTTCTCCTCTCTCAGCCATTGTTCTTTTTAACTCCTGTCTTTCATTTCCCAGTATTTTGTTTGCCTGTTCATTAATCAAGATAATACGCTCATCCATGCCGTAGATAACTACACCATCAGCAATTGATGAGAAGGTAGCTTCCAGTTCCTTAGTCCTATTCTCCAGCTCAAGTTGCAACTTCTTTATCAGAGTTATATCAGCTACATTTGCTACCGCTCCATCGATATTACGATCCTTTTTCCTGATAGGAGCAACGCTCATACTGAGCCATGTCCTGCTGCCGTCAGCACGCTGGACAGATTCGATGAACCCGCTGACTGTCTCACCCCGCAGAGCTCTGATGATAGCAGACTTCTCGGGATCAAGCGGTATCCCGTCATTTGTTATGGTCTTCATGTTGATGATCCTATTCTTGATACAGCCGATGTCACGGTCATACTCGATAAGACTATATCCAAACAGTTCTCTAATCTTTTCATTCTCTCTGACAGCTCTGCCGTGTGCATCATAGACAATGAGCCCATCGGCAATTGAAGCAAGGACAGCATCAAGCTGTGCATTCCTCAATCGTATTGATTCTTCCGCATGTTTGTGCTCAGATATATCTGTCATCGTAACCACACAACCTAATGCCTCACTAGTCTCTCCTTTAAGCTGGCTTGCATGTAATAATAGATAGCGTATCTGTCTGTCAGTCCGCTCCAGGACTGCTTCAACTCCAATAATAGTTTTACCGGCAAGTATTTGAGCTATAGAAAACTCTACATTCTCTTCTGTACTGGTAACTTTAATATGGAATACATGATCAAAATATTGATAAAGAATATTGCATCCACAGAGCTGATATACCGAAGCATTGGCTCGGACGATTTCTCCAGTATTATTACAGACAACAATTGATTCACCGGCTTGTTCCAGTACTGCCCGTGTCAGTCTCTCAGACGCAATATGCTCTTTACTGCTTTTATGTTCTGTCAGATCAGTCACAATCATACAGATAGCAGCAGAACTATCAACCTGGATTTGACTGATTGAAAGGTAAACAGGAATATCCCTGCTATGCAGAGGAAAACTCATAGAGACTTCTCCTCTGGCTGTACCGGAATATCCCTTTTGAACAAGAGCTTCGAATTTCTCTGTGTATATGTCCCGCACATAATCATAGATAGATGACCCGATTAGTTTCTCGACTGATGTACCAAGCAAATCGGCAATACTCTTGTTACAATAGGTTATAGTACCTTCAGCAATAAAGACAACAGCTCCCGCCCCCATCGTTTCTAGCAGTACTCGGTAAAAATAATCAACACCTTTTAAGGTATAAACCTGATCTCCTACGACTAAAGCATCGACAGAACCCATTCTGATCGCTTCAAGTGTGGATTCTGCTTCTGTTAAAAGTAATTTACTCTCAGATAATTCTTCTTTGGCACTACTAAGCTCTGCTCTGCACAAAGCCAATTCTTCATGTATTTTTTTATACTTTTCGTAGGAAATAACCATCGGTCACTCAGTTTTCGTTTTCAGGTCAAGCCCGAATATTATCTTCATAATTTTTTCACCATCCTGGGTATGTGGGCGGACATCGAGCCCGACCAGTACACGTTCGGTATTAGACAGGTCACCAACAATCTTCTTTCGTACTTTTTTTTTCATTGACATGCCTGTACCTCGTAACACTGGTTATTATCTATTTTTATGGGGACATATGTATCACGATCCGGAGAATGGAACAAGGGAATGAAAACGGTACAACTATTGATTATTAAACCTTGTATATTAGTGTTTTGCCTTCAAATTCAGGATCGTTATTGAGCGTCCCTATAACCGTGATTTCTGAAGGTTAATTGTATTCGGTTCAATTTCGACAGAACAAGTAATTGAAGCTCCTGCGGTATACAATGAGTGTATCTCTGCATGGCTTAAAGCACGGTTGAAATACTGAAATCATTCGTTCCCCAATTAATACTTTCATTGTTGGAAAGCATGATAAAATCATCGATTCCATCAAAGGAATACGCACAGTTTTGCCGTCCGAATCTGTCTGGGACTAATATAGGGCCAAGGACATCGCCACTATTTCCGTTACCGCCGGCATCGTCAGCATTGCCGTTAAAAGGCAGATAGGCAATCAATCAGTTCATTAAGATATCACTTATTTACAGTCTGAATTGATACTGGACTTTTTTTTGCCTGCCCGATTACCTCCTCCGTTTCTTTTTTTAGTTCCTGGCTACAGCCTGCGATCAGTATAATCAAAACCAATAATGCAACCACTCTTAGTATTGTCTTTTTCATAGTATCCTTCCTTTCCTGTAGATATATATTGTGCCAATAATAGCAAAACATAATTATCTAGTAAATATATAATATTATGATATTAGAATCTTGGCGCATGAAATACACAGAACAATCAAAATGCATGCATAACATTCAATATTTGACCTTATCCGTTATCTGCTAATGCCTTATTAATATTGCTGCTGCCATAATGTTTATTGCCGGAAGAACAATTTACCCAAAGATAAAGAGGCCGATCAAGTTGAAACTTAGCTCTAATATTAGAAGTAGATATAAGGATATAATAAAGTCAATAAATCTTATACCCTCAAAAAGGGTAGCATAATCCCATGTTTTATGATATAAATTTATTATGGGGAACTTTTATTATAAATTAGCGCCTTGTTAAGCAACAATTAGAAGGGGGTTAGTTATGAAAAGCGAGATAAATTTCCTTACATATCAGGATACAAAGCAAATCATGGATATCATAAAAAATTATTATAGCACAGTAAAAAACATAAAAAAAGTTCTTGAACAAAGGCTTTCAAGAGTTGAAGCCGATCTTGCTGTTATTAGGAGATTACAAGTAAAAAGTCGTCTAAAAGAAACGTAATAACCAATATAATTAGCCTCTGTTATTTCTCAGAATAATCCGGCTTAATGTTGCTGAATAATCTGGCCGATTCAAAATAAACCGGCCAGATTGAGAATAATTAAAAAGTTTCAGATGCAG
>QKMY01000073.1 GCA_003242895.1 Candidatus Margulisiibacteriota bacterium | reverse complement strand
ATTACCTGGACAGCATGAATCTGAATCCCATGGACACCACATCTGAATCGACTGGATACCTTGTTTCTGAATCACCTGGCGCCTTGCGCCTGAATCTGCACTTTCTAGATAACTCGATACTAAAGCAGTCTGGTGCAGCGTTTTGTTATGTGTTTTTTCTGCTTTCAGATATTGCCCTTATCCTTCAGTTCTTTGACAGATGTTTCTATTTGTTTAATAAAATCTTTTTCTACTCTGGAAAGATCATTTTTCTTTTTTTCTTTATAAATGTCATATTCTCTTTCAGCTTTATCAATCGCCATTTTATGGCTAATTTTTCCGGCATGAGTTAATATTTCTTTTCCGGTCATCTTCAAAAAATCATCCAACTTTTCAAGCCAATCTTTCATGTACATTGGCTGTTGATTTTGAGCTTGTATTTCTGCAATTTCCAGATAAACTGTAACAATTCTATTAAGAATATTAAGCTCTTTCTCATTTAAATAATTTTTAGCAATGCCAACTTCCTGTTTTGTAGGTTCGTTTTCTTTGAATGAAGTAAGACCCATAAAAAGTGCTGAGGAATCAGCTCTTTTATAAATTATCTCAGCAGCTGTATTGCCATGAGCTGCCCAGTGCATTTTATTTTGAATATTTCTAAAAAAATCCACTGATATTTCTACTGATGGATCATAATCAATGCTTGTGGCATAAATATCAAGAACTTTTCTCCAAAATACTTTTTCTGATGAACGAATATCTCTGATGCGCTGCAAGAGTTCGTCAAAGTAGTTTCCACCACCTGCCTGTTTTAGCAGCTCATCATTCATTGTGAAACCTTTGACTATGTACTCTTTTAATCGCTCCGTTGCCCATTTGCGAAATTGCGTGCCTCGATGAGACTTTACACGATAACCAACTGAAATAATTACATCCAAATTATAGTGTTCTACTTGATAAATTTTCCCGTCTTCAGCAGTTGTCGCAAAATTTGCGACAACTGAATTTTTATCCAGTTCCGCTTCTTTGAAAATATTGTTGATATGCTTGCCGATAGTTTTAATATCTCTATCAAATAATTCTGCCAATTGATGACGATTCAGCCAGACTGTCTCATCCTGTAAACGAGTTTGAATATGAATTTTGTTGTCTTCCGTTTTATAAATCAGTATTTCAGAATTTTGCTTCATTTATTATTCTCATTTCTCGATATTTAAGACCAATTCTCCTGACAGGGGAAAAGCAATGGGTAAAAGATCTATTCTAAATGGCAATACTAAATCTTTTAATTCTTCAATTTTCTTATCAATTAGATTGTTTTCTATACAATAATTAAATGTCAGCTTTAAATATCTCCGAATTATCATTAATGGCAAAAACTGTCTTCGAAAAATCATCCATTCCATTAAATCCTTTTTCCCTTTTGAACTATTGCAAGTTCTACAGGCAAAAATTAAATTTTCAGCATTATCTTTTCCACCATATTTTTTAGGAAATATATGGTCAAGGGCTAATTTTTCTGTTGAACCACAATAATTACATATTTGTCCCGTACCTAGCTTGATTCTTTCATCATCAAATATTGTTCGCATATTCATAGTACCATCTTTAAGCCCCTTAAATAACTTGGCTCTTATCATATAATTAAATCTTTCATATTTCTCCTGTTTATAGTAAACAGCAGTGTGTGCCATCGCAAGATTTGCATATGACCAGTAAATAAGCTCTCTTACTATCTCAATATTTTGTCCGCCATTTTTTTTCATTTTAAGGTCTTTAAATAAAAACTAAAATTTGTGTACATTCATTAATCTTATCATTTAGATTACTGGATACTCAATTGGCTACAGGCATCTTTTATTATTTTCGGAATACTATTTCCGACCATTTCTTTCTTATACATAACGACCAAGCTCACCAGCCGCATTTTTCTTCTGACACTTTGTTTCTAAACTAACCGTTGCCTTATTACTAGTTATCACTATCTAGTTAGTTCAGCAGTGAAGCGGGGTGCAGCGTTTTGTTATGCGATTATTTCTTCAAGAGGCAATACCTGTTTTCCATGTCGTATTGTTAGAATATTTACTTGTTTTTTTGCCACCTGATAGATGATTCGATAATTAACATAAAGTAGCTCTCTAAACTTTTCATGTTCAATTTCTGGCACAATTCGCCCGCTATTGGGGAACAGCTCTAATTGTCCGACTTTCTCAAAAACAGTATTAATCCACTTTTTTGCAGCACTTATATTATCTTGAGCAATGTACTCTACAATCTCTGTAGCTCTTTCCAATGCTAAAGGCGACCAGATTATTCTCATTTAGAAATCCGTTTTAATAGTATTGTTCTCGCATTGTCATGTTCTATGCCTTGACCGTTTCCAAGCTGATTTAATGAAGTCTGAATGTCTTCAAATAATTCCAGTTTTTCCTGCAGTATTTCATATTCTTTAGCGTCCATCAACACGGCTACGCCCTTACCATGCTGAGTTATTACAAGAGGACGTTTCGTGTCATGAACTTGTTTTATAAAGGAAGTAATTTGAATTCGAAACTCAGACAGCGGCTTGATATCCTCATTTATTTTCAATCGTTTCATATAGCACCTCGCACTTTATTTTGTACAATATATTGTAACATATATGGTGCTGTTTTGCATCAACCTACTTGTGTAACTGGCACTATCACGATAGCCTGCTGCTTTTTTCTTCAAACACTTTGCCGCTGTATTACTTATACTTTTTAATAGTCATAATAATTTAGGTAAATCAGCAGTAAAGCGGTCTGGTGCAGCGTTTTGTTATGCCTTTTTTGCTATTTAGGGTATATTTTTTTATTTTCAAGCAATTTTTTTTCTATTTTTTCAAGCTCTTTTATATCTTCTTCATCGGCTATTTTTGCTTCTTCAATTTTCCTTTTTCTATCAAACTGTTCATACCGCTCTTCGGCAATTTTTTTTACTACTTCTGCTTTTATCTTTCCGGCATGGGTCAGTAATTCCTGTTCATTAAATTTAAGAAAAGCATCAAGTTTGTCTGACCACTGCTCCATTGTAACGGTTTTTCTCTGCCTGGCCTGCCGTTCAGCATAATCTAGGTACATGGTAACAATCTCATTAAGGTCTTTTATCTCATCAGCATTCAAGTAATTCTTGGCGATACCAACATCCTGTTTTCTTACTATGGAGCCGCACCACGATGTCAGTCCCATGTTGGGAACATCAGGATTGCTTCGTGATTCAACAAGTTCCGCAGCCGTTTTTCCAGTAATCGCCCAGAGCATCTTGTTCTGTACTTTTTTGAAAAAAAGCTGTGCCTGCTCAGACTGTTTGTCGTAATCTATGGCTGTCGTATATATATCCCGGATTTTTTGATAAAACCGTTTTTCCGAGGCCCGAATATCGCGGATACGCTCCAACCACTCATCAAAATAATCCCACCGGTCGGCTTTTTTGAGTCTTTCATCATCCATGGCAAAGCCTTTGATGATATATTCTTTTAGAATGTTGGTGGCCCAAATACGGAACTGAGTGGCGCGTTTGGAATTTACCCGGTAGCCAACGGCAATAATGGCGTCGAGGTTATAGTATTTTACCTGCTTTGCCTGGGTTTTTCCTTCAATGGCACCATGGGCAGTGGTATGTTCCAAAATGGAAATAACCACTTTTTCATCAAGCTCACTGCTTTCAAAGATATTTTTCAAGTGCTTGGATACTGCCGGTGTTTTTACTCCGAAAAGTTCTGCCATCTGAGCCTGTGTCAACCAGATGGTTTCATCTTGGAAAACGGTATCTATCTTGATATGGCCATCCTGGGTTTTATAGAGGATAATCTCTGAGTGCTTTGGTTCTTTTTTCATATATTGTTATACCTTTTATACATTCTTATTCATTAATTTTTTATAATAATTTTCTTCTAAACTAGCCATTTCCTTATTAACAGACATGCAGCTTCTAGATCAACTGACAGCAAAAGCGGGCAGGTGCAGCGT
Organism: Candidatus Margulisiibacteriota bacterium; assembly: GCA_003242895.1. Lineage (NCBI taxonomy): Bacteria > Bacillati > Candidatus Margulisiibacteriota > Candidatus Margulisiibacteriota bacterium. Next base: position 8,241 of record QKMY01000073.1, on the reverse strand, counting down.
TTTGTCATGCCTTTAATTCACTTTCCTCAAGACCGACAGCTTCTAGTCAGGAATCTATTTTCTTTCATACTATGATTGTTTAGAGCATTGTCCATATTAAAATCTGTATCTCAATTACTAATCGACAGTTTCTGTAATAAGCAAAAAATTACCCATCTTTTTTATTATGAACGCCATTATTATCCATAAATGTGTCTATGGCCACAGTTGCTTCATTAAAATTTTGATATTCACATACAGTCACACTGGGACATCCAGCGATCATAGCGGATAGCTTTTTGCCATTTTCGGGCCGATATAAACATAAAACTTTTTTGTTCAGAATAGTTGCCTTAGCGATTTCATAGCCTACACCTAAGCTAGGCGTAGTTACTTCAGCGACAATTATTTCAGCTGAGGTTAGCCATTCCATATCACGATTATGTATAAACAGATCGGTATTATTGGCCTCTCCTTTGCCAGTGATGCCTAGATTACCAACGTGCTCAGTCAATACTGTGCCATGTTTTTGCAGATGGCCGATTATTTGCTCATACATGGCCGCGTCATCCCGGCCACCTCTAATTGATCCTGCAAAGTATATATTTTTAGTCATAAATGGATACTTCCTTATCTTGAGTTAAACATGTATTTATTTAGGTAGGCATCGATATCAAATTTCTTTAATGGCAGCCCGGTTTGCATACGTGAAGGATGTCTAGGATGTCCATCTTTAAGCAGATTTCCTGCGCTATACCAGGATTTATTATTTTTTTTAGCAATTAAATGTATATCTCGCAGACAATAAAATAAATATGGTCGTTCAGTGATTATGGTTCCCCATGCAGCCCAGATATTTATTCCTTCTATAGTTAGTATAGATTCGATATATTCAAGATTCTGCTTGTGAAGGTTAGTATCTTTAACTTTATGTAAATTTTCTGAGTTTTTATCTATTTGGGGATATACATTAAGCATTATCCATGAGTTATAACAAAGATCACTTGTATATTTCTGTACCCTTTTCGCTGTTTTATCTAAATTGGCAGGAGTCGCTGTTGAAGGATTAATTCCTATGCAAATCAAGGGTTTATTGCCTTTTTCCCCAAGAATAAATCGTGCTTTGTTATCCGGGGTATGCTCATATATCCAGTTCATTATTACTCCATTACCTGCAAAAGTGATTATTAAATAAGTTTAACATGAACCTTCTAATCAAAGTAATACCTTGATTACCCCCGAAGAATCTCTACTATAATCAACCGTTTTTTTCAGGCCTCTCTCGATTTTATTTTTTCGGCATAACGACCAAGCTCACCTGCCGCTTGGATCATTAACACTCTGCTTCTAAACTAACCATCGCCTTATTGCTAGTCATTCAGATTCTAGAGTAGTCCGCACTAAAGCGGTCTGGTGCAGCGTTTTGTTATACGTTTTTAGTATATCAGTAACACTAACTGTCTCTCTGATCAACTCTATCTTAGTATTATTTTAATAATATTCCTTATTAATATCAATATATTTTAATGGAATGCAAGGAATTCCAAGTGGCATATCTGACGCGAGGAGGTCAAAATTCAAAAACACATTAGCAGTTCTGAGCATCATTTACGCACAAAGCCCTATGAGACACGAGCTCGAATAGGGCTGCAATACCCAATTAGGACGATCGAGTATTACACTTATTAGCGATAAAAATTTCATGTTAGATAAAACTATAATTATTGTTTTTTATTTTTAAATTAATTTGCCCGGTATATCTTGGATCAAATTGTTTTGTTATATATAGGCCATACGTTGTGTTTCATTTTTGTTTATATCCTGAATCGAAATATCAATTTTAGAAATTAAAAGTTCAAGTTTTTTTCTATTGATTAAATTGACATGGTTAATGTTCGATAAAGTTTCAGTTTGCGCAGTAAAATTGCTATTAGAAATAACAACGAGTTGAAAGCTTTCTTTATATCTAGATTCATAATATTTTTTTGCAGCAACTATTTCCTGCACGCAAGATATGCCAATGGTAGATTTGCTTTGTTTTACTTGGACTAAATAATTTTCTCCTTCTTTTATTGCAACTACATCAACACCTTTATCGTTTGAAAACGGTGTAAGTGAAGTCTGATATTCTTGTTTAATATATAATGCAGCTATATATGCTTCAAATAGATTTGGTTGGAGTTGATCAATCTGGTTTAAGTTTAAAGGTGTTGGATTATTTGTAGAATTAATCCCGAAAATATCGGCAAAGATTTCATCTGGCTTGACTTCAGCTTGTTCTGTCGGGAACAAAGTACTTGTTGCTAAGGATTTTTTTCGAGCAAGGAGTATATCTAGCGTTTCATCAAATGATTTTTGTTTATTACCATCTTCATTTATCATCGACTCAGGAAATACAGCCATAGGGTAGTAAACGTGTACATTTTTATTTTGTCCTATTCTATATGCTCTATCAGTTGCTTGTTCTTCTTTTGCAGGATTCCAATGCCGAGTAAAATGGATGATGTGATTTGCCTTTGTTACGTTTAATCCGATACCAGCGGCTAATGGTGACAATATAATTATATTGAATCCTATTTCTTCTTGATATCTATCAATAGTTTGTTGCCTGCTTAGATTATTAGTTTCTTTCGCTTTTTTAATAGTTGGGGTATCACCGTTGACAATGCTGGGGAAAATGCTAAATATATCGTATATAACTTTCTGTAGCAATTTTTGAGTATCTTTTCTGTCTGCAAAAACTATAGCTTTTTCATCTTTGTTTTTTACTTCTAATAAAATATCTACTAAAATTTGAAGTTTTGCGGATGACGCTATAAGTTCAGAGCTGCTGAAATTTAAAATTTGACTGTCAACCAAAAAGGGATGGTCGGATATAGCTCGAATTGCCCAAAGAGATTTCAGTACTTGATTCCTTTTGTTCTTTTCGTGTAAGTTGGAATTTTTTGCTAATTCAATTTCAATTTTATATCGTTCTAACTGTATTTCCGGCATTTGTTTTTTTATTCTTGAGTTTTCATTGTCATATTTAATTGGTAAATCTTTTGCAACATCTTGCTTTAACCTACGTTTAATAAATATGCCAATTCCATCGCGAAGCTTTTCTCCGAGCTTTACTATGTCAGTTTTTTCTTCCTTCAATGGACTTTGAAATTTTTTGGCAAAATCTTTGGCACATCCTAAAAGACCTGGAACTGAAAAATCCATAATACACCAAAGATCAATAAGAGTATTTTCAACTGGAGTTCCTGTCATAGCAATCTTGAAATCTGATTTTAACAATTTACATGCATACTCAATCAATGTTCCTGGTGTTTTGATTTTCTGTGCTTCGTCCAGAGCGACTACAGCATAATCAACAGCGCATAGGTTAAATTGATAAGCCCTTAATGTTTCATAGTTAGTTAGTATTATTTGTTTTTTTTGTAGAAAATCTATATTTTGCTTGTTATATTCTTTTTTTAATTCGGTAGTACCATATAGTTTAATTAATTGAAGACTGCGAAGAGTAAAGAATTTATTGTATTCATTCTCCCAGTTTTCTATTAGAGTTACAGGCGCAACAATTAAATATGGTTTTGAATGATTATTTCGTTGTGCGTGCCACTCAATGAAATACAAAATTTGCAGGGTTTTTCCGAGTCCCATATCGTCCGCCAATAGACAACCACTCATTTTGTTTTTATTTAAAGCTTGAAGCCATGAAATTCCTTCAATTTGATGGTCTTTTAGACCTATGGATTTATTAAGATTCTCAATGCTAGCAAAGCTATGCTGAATATTTGTATTTAGATTTTGATCTTCACTATATTCTAATGATTCGATATTATCTTTGGGAATTAAGATTGGGCAATGTTTTAAATTGTCTCTTTTAGTAATTGGTTCTTTGGGATTCTCTTGTTGTTTCCTTGCAATCCATATGAGTTTTTCTGCTTCATCAATAGGCATTTCTACATCTTTCCAACTGAAAGAATTTGCGCCTATATTTTGTGCTTTTTGTTTTTCAGATTCGAATTCCTTTAACTCCATATCTGTTTTTAAATGGATTCTTTTCGTTCCAGATAATCTATCCCTTATTTCAATACCCGGAATCCATTCTGATTTGTAAGGACAAATAAATGGGAAAAACTTTGGTTGATAAATTCCAATTTCTTTTATTCGGTCACTATAGAAAACACTGATATCAATTATTTCATCATCAAAGAAATATTCAGGATGTTCAATAATTTCGTTTATCTCATTTTTATCACTAATTTTTCTTTTCGCTTTAATATTTTCTAGTTCTTTTTTTTGTTTTTCATTAATTACAACTCTTGTTACATTTCCGTTGGTATCAGCTATAGGGTATACTTCTTGAACTCTTAAAAATTTATCAAATGCATCGACAAATCCATTTTGATTTTCGATTTCAACAGTAGGAATAATTTCAAGTATTTTATTTTCAAAAGAAAGTTTAATTATTATTTTGTCTGGATTATAACTGTTTTGGCTTTGTAAGTAGCTGTCTAGAACACTTGCTGCTTCTTGTGAAAATGCTTTTATATCTGCAAAACACTTCAAGTTATTTCTAAAGGTTCTTATATTCTCTGGCAATGAGTTAAATCTATCAAGTTCTTCACAAATTAGAAACTGTTTTGCTGATAGCAGATATTGACGTTCATCTATTTCAATTATCGCTCCATTCCTTGTCACATTTAAACGGTTGCCATTTGGAGTGAAGTCGTAAAATCCGTATTTGAACTTAAAACTAGTTTGATTTAATTGACCATCTGATTGAATATATATTTCATATGGATAATGATCTGGTAGGCACAAAATTTGTTTGTCTATATCACTTAGATTAAGCACGTTTATAGTATCAACGTCTAATGTCGTTGTTTTATATTCAGCAAAACCATTGTCAGCTAATTCGTTTAATATCGAGAGTTGGGATATATAATCAGATATAACATCATCCCATTTTGAGACAGGAATTTTATTTTGTGTTATATCCGTGATAAAAAAAGAAAAATGACAATTAACTTCCCAATTAAACATTTATACCTGCTTTTTTATTTATCCATATTGAAAACACATCTTCCCATTTCATATCTCCATCAGTATGTCTAAGTCTTCCTTCGTCAACGTAATTATATAATGTATGTCCTTGTCTGTTCAGTAAAAGTGGCATGTTTCCGTTTCTGAAGTCTTCAACACTATAATATTTTCTGTTAAAAGATGGAGCTGTTGTATTGCTTTGCTTGTATGCATAAAAAGCATACCCTGGATCGCTAAATTCAATAAATTTATAATCTTTAACATGCATTAAAAAAGCGGATACTTGTTTTTGGCTGTCTGTTTTTTGAAACCTATTATCAACGAATTCTGAAATTCTAGCATCTTGTTTCAATTTTTGTTTTACGCCAAGTGGGCCAAAAACTTTGAAACTAGTAATGTTTTTTGACATTTTTAACCAGAACCGTTTCCTTCTGGGATCATTAATACATTTCTCAAAAAAGACACTGATGAATTGTTTTGTAACCCATTCATTTAAAATATCCCTTGCAGAAGATAATTCGATTTTTTCGCTTTGTGTTGCATTCTCAAATATTGTCCAGTTACTCGATATGGCAGGGTCGCCTATTAATTTAAATGCCATATTTTTTGCGGTATCTTGTAAATCTTCTAACTTGGATTCGTTAATTTGTATTAATAACTTGGAAATGATCCTTTTATTACTAATAATATTATTATGGTTGCTTAGAGCAGTATTGATACCATCAATAATTTCAGATAATTCATTTTTCCGTTTTTCATAGTAGGATAACAACACTTTAGAAAAATAGGGATAAGTAAACCAATTATCTGGTATGCCTAAGTATTTCGTTGCATCAGTTATGTTTATTTTTTTTATTGCGAGTTCTGTTCCTAACACTAAATTGCCATTTTTGTTATCAAAAAATCTAATATTCGATTTCAAAGATTTTAGTGTGGATCGTCCACCTTCATATTGTTTTAATTTTTCAATAATTAAATTTTCCAGTCTTGCTGATGAATGCGTATTGTTAGATTCCCAACTTTTTAGATAACAGTCGATTAAACCAATGATAAATGAATCTCGCCAGTTTGCTTTTAATAAGGTACAGACAAATTCAAGTTCATTAAGGTTACTGAATATTGAGGTATGGTTGAGTTCTGAATATGTTAGCGAATATGCTAATACTTTTAATTCTCGCTTGTCCCAGCTGCCCTCAATCCACTTCCCCGTATAGATGCTGGACTTGATTTTATTAAAAATTTTTGGAATTAAGTTTATTCCAGTAAACTTTTTAAAATCGCTTTCTCCGATTTCTTGAGTCATTCTATTGAGCTTATTGATTCTCGCATCAGCAAGATTAGAGATGTAAGTAGGTAATGAATAAGTATTAGAACATAATAGGCTTAGCGCCATAAAATTAAACTTAAGGAGATCTTCTGCTTTTCGCATTATTTTTTACCACTATATTTTAATATTTCATCAATTTGTTTCTCGGCGTTTGTTCTTATTCTGAATTCAACACGCCTGTTTAGGCTTCTTCCTTGTATGGTATTGTTATCTGCTATGGGCTTACTATATGAAAGCCCATTAGCTGTAAGATTTATTTTTACCCATAATTTAGATTCTTTGTTAATTGGTGTTGAGTTTAGTAGATACGTAAGAACACTGCGTGTACGATTTTGCGAAAGAGCCATATTCATGAAATAGTCTCCTGTATTATCCGTATGTCCTTCAATCCTTATTTCTTCAATATTGTCCTTGAATTGTTTTTTTGTTAAAACTTTGATATAGCGCGGGAAAAAATCTTTTAAAATTATTTTAAAATCATCCTTTAACTCATATTTGCCAGTTTCAAAGAGAATATCTGGTTCTTTGAATCGTATGGCTAAAGTTGCTTTGTCAAACACTGCATTCCATTTTGTTAAATCACTTTTAAACTCAATCAATAATTCTTTGTAAAGGTTGTCTTTAATTGCGGAATATTGTTCCGCCACTTGAGATTTGCTTTCGAATTCATCTTGAAGTTTCAGAAGCGTGGATGCTAATAATAAGACAAAGATCAGTAATAATGCTGCCATTAAATCACCAATGGATAAAGCAAAAGGATTTTCAGTTTCTTCTGAATGATAAAAGAGTTTTTTCATTGGCTAGAGCTTTCTTTCTCGCAACATACTTAATTGTTCTGTAAGCTCTTCTACGATATCTTCTTGCGATCTAGTTTGACTAACTAAATGTTCTACCGTATTTGTAAGCGATTCGGAGTATTTATTTAGATAGTTTTCCATGCTGCTCCCAACAGTATTTTTATACTCAATAATTCCTTCTTGGATTTGTTTAAATATTGACTGTAGCCCGTTTTCAATAATAGAGAATTTTTCAACATAATCGGTAGAAACATTTTGGGCTTGGCTTAGTGAATTTTGTATCTCGGTAATTGTTTCTTTGTTTTTTGAAAGAAATTGATTAACATGTTCAGAAAATATTAATTGAACAGACTTAAACGAATCAGTCGAATTTTTGACGGTTTCCGAAACTAATCGTAAATGATTTGCAGTTGAAGTTAATTCAGTCTGAATAGAATTCGTTTTTTCGATTGTTCCTGAAATCCCCTGTGACAATGTGTTCATCTTTTCAATACTTGTGTTGAAAGAATTTAATAGATTATCTGATATTTGTATGTTTTGTGTTTGCTTATTTACTAGTAGCTCTTGTCCTATTTGAAGCTCTTCAATTTTCAGTTTGAACGCATCAGACATTTCTATTGTTTGTTTTTTCATAAGGTCAGTTGATTCTGAGGATTGTAGAAGAGTTTGCTTAGCAATACCTTGTACTACATTCTGCAATTCTGTAAAATTTTCATTAAGATTGTTTGTCATAACCTGAAGTTTTTCAGGGAAATCAGTAAGAGAACCACCAGCTTGGCATAATAACGATGTAAGGTTTTCAAGTTCGGATTTCGTTGAACCTGACATCGTTGTCTTGAATTCGTTAATCATATTGCCGAGAGCAACCTCTAGTTCTTTGACTACGTTTTGAGTCATTTCTGTTGCAGGGTCTTGTAGTTTTCGTCCTAAATTTTCAATTTCGTTTTTGAGTGATTGTAATTCTGGTATTACACCTTTTTGTATTTGTGTGGTCATGATAGTGTTATTTCTCAGAATAATCCGGCTTAATGTTGCTGAATAATCTGGCCGATTCAAAATAAACCGGCCAGATTGAGAATAATTAAAAAGTTTCAGATGCAG